>NZ_JAVRCL010000028.1:0-93156 GCF_034530775.1 Nostoc sp. DedSLP04
TTAAACTAAACCGTTTAGTTTGCACATGATGACAGCTTCGCCAGCTCTACCCCTACTGCCAAATTCAAGCTTTCTTGGCGCAGGTTCAACCAAGTTAAGCTTTGAACCTCAATTTCCTGGTTTTAACCCCCAGACATTACAACCTGACGGTGGAGCAAATTCAGTTAGTCTTTACAAGCTAGCTTATGTTTTACCGTTGTCTCAGAAATTCGTTGTCTTTGCTGGAACCAATGCAGAGATTACAGATGTTTTTCCTGCAATCACTCCCTACGCCAGCGATAGCCAAGGTGCAATCTCTCGATTTGCAGGTTACAACGCTGCTGTCAGAATTACAGGAGGCACTTCTGGTACGGGTTTATTAGCGGGTGCTGGTTTCTTGTGGAATCCTTCAAAACAAGTGGGACTTGGAGTGATTTATGGTAGTGGTTCGGCTCCAATATCAGAAGATCGCGGTCTTTTGAACACACCTTTAGGAGCAGGTGTCTTTAACGGTACACAAGCGATCGCAGCCCAACTGACCCTCAAACCAATCTCAACTATTGATATCGGCATCAACTATGCACACAGTTACCACACAATTAACATTTTAGGTACAGGCTTGGGCAGCGCTGATATTGCTTCTATTCGATTTACTCCCAATGCAGCACAACTAGCGAGGTTTGGTGGTGACGCTACACTAGCAACTCTTGATGAGCCAATCACTGTAAATTCTGTAGGTGCAACAGTAACGTGGCGGTTTGCGCCGAAAACATCCCTGTCACTATCAGGTGCATTGCTTTTTGCTAATCTCTTGAATGTAGATGCCTCTACAACCTTTGGTAGCTGGTCGGCTGGGTTGCATTTTAGAGATATATTCCATGAAGGGAACACCGCCGCCGTCATTTTTGGACAGCCGCTTTACCGAGAATCTGTCGCCGGAGTTGCTTCTCGTCCAGAAGATGCGACTCCCTATCATTTAGAAACATTTTATAACTATCGGGTTAATGACAATATCTCCATTACCCCTGGTGTATATTTCATCTTTAGCCCAGAAGGCTTTAGTGCTAATGACACAGCAATTGTAGGCGCACTTCGCACTACTTTTGCTTTCTAGTAGTTCGCTTTCGTGACGCAAGCGGGGTAAAGGGTAAGGGGGAAGGTGGGGCCCCCTTTGGGGATAAGGGGCAGGGGGAAAGGGTAAAGAAACTCAAAATCCTTTCCCTTTAACCTTTAACCTTTTCCCTAAGAGTGCAAAAATATATTTTGCAAGAGGTCTCTTAATTTGGCATCAACAGCAGAATGTCCACCCTAATACTCTAACTTGCTACCGCTTCAGCAGGAGTTGCCTCAGCAGCAGTTATGGGTAAATAAACACTAACTTTTTTACGAGTTTTGCCCTTTCTCTCAAACATTACAACACCGTCGATTAAGGCAAACAAAGTGTCATCGCTACCAATACCAACGTTGTTACCAGGGTGGAATTTAGTGCCGCGTTGACGCACGAGAATGTTTCCTGCACGTACAACTTGACCGCCATAACGTTTGACACCCAGACGTTGGGCATTAGAATCACGACCGTTGCGTGTACTACCTGTTCCTTTCTTATGAGCCATGATTTCCTCTTGTGTATCTACTTCTTTTATTATTCAGCAGCGGTTTCAACTTCTTCAGCAGCAGTGTTATCTAGAACGGGGGTTTCCTTCTCCGGTTCTCCTTGGGCAGCAAACACTGCACCGTTGAGAGTGATGGAATCAATCATAAGTCTGGTAATTTCCTGACGATGCCCCCGTTTTTTGCGGGTTTTCTTTTTCGGCTTCATTTTGTATACCAGGACTTTACGACCTCTGTAATGTCGCATTACAGTCCCTTCTACAGTCGCACCTGTTACTAATGGCTGTCCAATGGTGACTTCGCCATCGTGCTGCACGAGTAATACGGAATCTATTGTAACTTTTTCATCTGGTTCGATCGCCAGCAGTTCAATGTCGTAAAACCGCCCTGGCTCTACTCGTATTTGTTTGCCGCCAGTTTCAATAATCGCGTAGGTCATGGAATTGTCCTTGAGGTTGCCGTACAGGTAGCTGGTTTTTATCTCCTGTAGAGATGCTTTTGCCAGCCTTTGTAATATGTCTACCTGATCCGAGCAGGAATTAGACAGACAATCTAACATATTATTTTATTAATACGCGTCAAGTCAAGCTCTAATAGGATTTTTTACGTTTGGCATTGCTATCTGGTCAGCCTGAAGATGAGAAATCAGTTAATTACTCTGTGCGATCGCTCATTTTCTAAAAGTGAGGAGGAATTAGTCAACAGTCGTCATGGGCGAATGTCACTAAGATAAGCGTTAACCCTTGGTATTACTGATTTTGGGGTGTAAGGTGTGGGGTGTGGGGTGTAGGAAATTACAAACAACTTGGTTTTGTCTGGCGCACTAAAATTCAATTTTTATTAACACTACACCCAACACCCTACCCCCAACACCCTGCCCTGACGATATTTCACATGAGTCTTCGTGCCATTCCGTCATGGGTGTAGGTGTAGCCCATCGTAGACATCACCCACTCGCACAAATATCAATTGTATTTACAAGAAGTCAGAACAAATACGTTTTAGAAAAAATTGCTACTATCTTAGGACTGAATCTATCAAAAATTAACATTAGTTAGTATTAGCTTAAAAGTTATATTTTGTTATCAAAATCAACACATTTCTCTTCTTTGTTTTAAGATGAAATATACGGTGTCTCATCTAGAAATTATTTACAAAAGTTAGTGAATCCTCAAGAGTTAAACTATCACATTTAAACGTGATATTTCAAACAGGAGATTGATTGTCATGACACAGCAAAATGCTGCCCGACTTTTTGAAGCTGTAAAACAAGATCAAGCGTTACAGCAAAGACTCAAAGCAACAGCCGATCCAGAAGCCTTCATCAAAATTGCTCAAGAGCGTGGCTATGATTTCGACGCCAAAGAACTGGATAGTGAAATCAGCAAATTATCTGAAGAAGATTTAGCTGCCATTGTCAACCCAGGATGGGGGAATAGACGCCACATTAATCCTAGATAATTTCTGTTCTAGGAAACCGAAAGTATAGAAACAACTGAATTGACAAGTTTTGCTCCTCAAGGGGATACTGTTGCATCATCTCCTTTAGAGATATTCTTGTTAAACACAAGGCTCAAATCCCTGATTTCCTAGAGAAGTCGGGGATTTTATTGTTTGCAAATGATTAAGTAGAGCTGTTATGTACCAATCGTCAGCTTTATTTATGCTGTGACAGTATCTATGTAATATCTGAAGAGAGTTAAAAATCCTTTCTCTACTCTCCATCTCGCCACCTGCTTAACTCATGAGTTAGGATGACTATATTTTAATCAGGTGATATGAAAAGAATAGAAGTTGAGCAAAGAACTATTTTAATTGGTTTGGCTGGTAGCCACGGCTATGGTTTAAATCGTCCTGATTCCGACTTTGATTATCGGGGAGTATTTATTGCGCCCAAAAGGTACTATTTGGGATTCGATCGGATAGAACAAAAAGATACTGGTTGGGATGAACCAGGAATATTTCCATTCATTGATGGTAACAAAGACACGGTTATATATGAATTAAGAAAAATCCTCCAGTTATTAGCAGGCGCAAATCCCAATGTTTTAGAATTGCTTTGGTTGAATAACTATCCTTTTTTAAACGCAGTCGGACAGCATTTAATAGATCGTAAACAGTTATTTTTGAGCAAGAAGGTAAAACATACTTACACTGGTTATGCCTTTGCCCAAATCAAAAAGATGGAAACTCATCGTAAGTGGTTGTTAAAGCCACCGCAAAAAAAACCGCTACCATCTGACTTCGCTATAGAAGACGAAGCGCCTCTGAGCAAAGATGAGCTAAATGCTTTTTTGGAGTATCTTTATAACTTAATCAGAGGACGGATTGAGTTTTTAGAAGAAGCAGAACAATTATATCAATTGCTGACAGCAGATATTGATTTTAAAGGAGTATTAAAACAATATGCTTTACCTGATGAAACTTTGGAATATACCCAAAAGTTAACCAATAGCCGTAAAGATTTTATTCGTCTGCTTCAGAAAAGCCAAAGCTATCAAATAGCTTTAAGAGAATGGAAGGCTTACTTATCTTGGCAGGAGAATAGAAATCCGGCTAGAGCAGAAATGGAAAGAAAGTCGGGTTTTGACCTCAAACATGGAATGCACTGCATTAGATTGTTACGCAGTGGAGTAGAAATATTGCGGCGAGGTGAAGTGATTGTAGATAGGAGAATAGCTGGTGATGTTGAGGATTTAAAAGCTATTTTAAAAGGTGAGTATTCTTATGAACAGGTGATGAAAATAGCAGAAGATTTGGTCGCCGAAATGGAAATTGTTTGCGAACAATCTGCCCTACCTCATAAACCTGATTTGGAGCAAATTAATGAGTTGTGTATGGAATTGGTGGAAATGCAAAAATGGAGTCATTAGTCATTGGTCATTGGTCATTGGTCATTGGTCATTAGTCATTAGTCATTAGCTGTGAACAAAGGACAAAGGACAAAAGACAAATGACTAATTAGAGAGTGGACATTAAATCAGCAAAGCCATAGAGGCTGATGATGAGTAATAGGGATGCTGTTAGTTGGGTAATTCGTGTTTGGGGTGAGGGTGCGATCGCTTCCCGCACTAAGATAGAAATAGATGCCCCAACTACTAAGCTCAAGCCTAAGATTAAATAGGGTATGTCAGGTAAAATACTGGCTATTGCTAGCATTGCGATCGCTAATAAGAGCATCAATAATTCTACAAACCTGGGCGGGTTGTATTGACTAGATAAAACAAAGCTGTTGAACCAAAAAGACCAAAATCTCATATTGCAATGCTGAGTTAAGAGTTAGGAGTTAGGAGTTAAGAATTATATAGTTAGTGGTGAATGCTGAGTTAAAAGTTAAAAGTTGTGAATTATATAGTCAGTGGTGAGTGAAGAATTAAAGTTATAAGTTACGAAGCAGCTTTCCATTCAAAACTTTTCACTCCTCACTCTTAACTCTTAACTCTTAACTCCTAACTCCTAACTCCTCACTCCTAACTTTTAACCCCTAGCTCCTAATTTTTGACCTGTGCCGTTCTTTTGTGCAGTATCACTTTCTGGTAGTTCGACGCCAAAGACGCGGCTAAAAACTTTGGCGACTTTGTAACCAGAATCAATCGATTCTAAAGGGTCTTTCCGCAGTCTGTGACGCAAGCATAGCGTAATTACGCGATGGATATCATCAACTGTAACTTCAGTGCGTCCTTCATAAGCTGTTAAGGCTTTGGCAGCGCGGTTACTAACAATGTCACCCCGCAAACCATCTACATCTAGTTCTGAACAGACTTCAGAAATTTTCACCCGCAGATCGTAGTCAATTTTCACTTCTGGCAAAAGCTGTTGAGCATTGACAATTTGCTGTTGTAATGCTTCTTGCTGGGGTTTATAATTTTCGAGAAATACTGGCGGGTTTTGGTCAAAATCCGCCCGTTGTTCTACGATTTGCACCCGCAAAGCTGGTTCTTTTACGGTGTGAATTTCTGCGTGCATCCCAAAGCGATCGAGCAGTTGGGGGCGTAGTTCGCCTTCTTCTGGGTTTCCAGAACCCACAAGCACGAAACGCGCTGGATGACGAATAGAAATACCTTCTCGTTCTACAGTGTTCCATCCACTAGCAGCGGAGTCGAGTAACACGTCTACAAGGTGGTCATCTAGTAAGTTGACTTCATCCACATAGAGAATGCCTCGGTTTGCCTTTGCCAGAAGTCCCGGTTCAAAAGCTTTGACACCTTCAGATAAAGCTTTCTCAATGTCGATTGTGCCACAAACTCGGTCTTCTGTAGCTCCTAGCGGCAGGTCTACCATTTGGACTTTTTTGTGAGCTACGGGAATTTCCGCCCCTTGTTCTAACAGTTGGCGGACTTCATCGCTCATCAAGTCAGGGTCGCTAGGATCGCTACTGAAGGGGTCATTAGCAACCACAGAAATTTCTGGTAGCAGATCCGCCAGCGCCCGGATAGTTGTGGATTTCCCGGTGCCGCGATCGCCCATAATCATTACACCCCCAATTTTGGGGTCAATCACGTTCAATAGCAGCGCCAGTTTCATTTCTTCCTGGCCCACAATTGCCGTAAAAGGAAATACTACGCGACGCGCACTTGCCGTGGATTGAGCAGTTGGACTCACTAAATTACCTTAACAATATTTTTCTTATTACAGTTCTTTATTGTGACACAGGTAGGGCATGGGGGAATGTGAAGATCGGGAGTAGGGGAGCAGGGGAGTAGGGGAGCAGGGGAGCAGGGGAGCAGGGGAGCAGGGGAGCAGGGGAGACAAGGGGGACAAGTCTCTCCCAAGTCTCCCCCCTCTTCCTCGTCTACCTTGTCTCTTCTCCATGCCCCATTCCCTATACCAATATCTATTGGGCACAAATACTTATTAACTGCGTCAACTACCTTAATTTGTCTGTTTTAGTTTTTTGGTGCAAAAGTTCCATAAGCAAGGAACGAACAACTACCAACTCATCAATTCTGTACTAAGCATAAATACTTGTAAACTATATGGTTAGTAGATTCAATCGTAAAAACGAGCAATGGCGTGTGTGGGTAGCTAATGCATCATTCAAATTTATGAAATCATCTTTTTCATCTTCTATTGTCCAAAGTTGGCGACGACTACTCAAGTCTCTTTTTCCCATTCTCATTTTAATATCCTTTGTTACTGTATTGCTGGTGGACAGTTTCACCCCTGCGATCGCACAGATACCTCGTCAGGAAATTCGCGGGGTTTGGATGACCACTAATGATTTTGACACCCTCAAAAATCGAGACAAGGTGCAAGATGCAGTGAGTCAACTGCGGCGGATGAACTTCAACACAATTTATCCTGTGGTGTGGAATTCTGGCTATGTGATGTATCCTAGTGCCTTAGCACAACGTGCAGGTATTCAACCTTTTGTTTACAAAGGTTCAGATGGACATGATATTCTGGCAGACCTGATTACTCAAGCCCATCGCCAAGGATTGCTAGTGATTCCCTGGTTTGAGTTTGGTTTCATGGCTCCCCCAACCTCAGAACTAGCAATGAATTACCCGGATTGGTTCACACAAAAGCAAGATGGTAGTCAAACTTCAAACAGTGCGGCTGGTGAAGTGATGTGGCTCAATCCGTTCCATCCAAAAGTGCAACAGTTTATCACTAATCTTGTGCTAGAAACTGTTACTCAATATGATGCCGATGGCATTCAGTTTGACGATCACATGAGTTTGCCTCACGAGTTTGGCTACGACCAATATACAGTTGCTTTGTACACCAAAGAAACCAAAAATGCTCCCCCAAAAAATTCCCAAGATGCGGCATGGGTAAAGTGGCGGGCAGATAAGATTACGGCATTCATGGGAAAACTTAACCAAGCTGTGAAGCAGAGAAAACCCCAGGCGATTTTCTCTGTTTCTCCTAATTACTATGATTTTGCTTACAAGTTTCACTTGCAAGATTGGCTAGGTTGGATGCGACAAAATATTGTGGACGAGTTAATTGTGCAAATTTATCGTCCGGATCTAAAAAGTTTTGTGGCAAATATTTCCCGCGCAGAAATTCAAGAAGCGCAACAAAGAATTCCAACTGGAGTTGGCATTATGACAGGGTTACGAAATAACCCAGTTCCTATGCAGCAAATTAAGTCTCAAGTGCGGGCTGCCCAAGAACGGGGTCTAGGCGTAACCTTCTTTTATTATGAAAGTCTTTGGAACGACGATCTAGAATCTTTAACTGAGCGACAAGCTGGATTTAAAAATTTTTTTCCATCTCCTGCACTCCGCGCCAGAGCTGAATAACTTTTCTGTTTAAGATAATGTTAATGAGTTCGTAGTAAGGACTTTAATCCTTATTTTCTAAGCAATAAAGTGCTTACTACAAACTTTTCATTACTAGCTTGATATAACTTCTTGCTTCCCACTCCCTACTCCTAACTCAACATGACAATCTTCTACCGAAGTACGTTGTCGCATAGCACTAACTAAAGTCTCGTAGCTAGACCAATTTTCTTGCAATAGAGTTTTTGCCTGGAGAGCATGAAACCGCATTTTCTGCTGATAAACTGATTCAGAAAAGCCTAACATTGTCAAGACTCCGATCAACTTGCTTTTATCATCAGTTCCACCCTCAGCATTATTAAAAACAAGGGTTTCAGCAGCAATACCCGCCATCCAAACAGTGCAGTAGCGGTCTAGCATTTGGGCGCTGATTTTACCCACTTCTAGTTGAGATGCTAATTCGCCATCGTCAAAGCTAACGCCGCCTTGGCCAGGTTGTCCCTGTTTCCAAGCTTCCCAAGCGCTGAGTGTGTAGCCAGTAACGGGAATACCCAACAGGTAAGCAACTAAGAAATGTCCTGCTTCGTGGTGGACGATGCGATCGCGGTGTTCTTTTGAAAAACCAGCAATCCAATCTAAAAAGATAGTACCACCCTTGCCTTGCAAGCTGAAACTATCTAATGTCGCGATGCCTAAGATGGTGAAGGTAGCAAGTGCTGGTACTGCCGGAGATAAGTTGAAGAATGGCCCCACCAATACTGATAGGGTCATGAGAAAGATAGATATTGCAACTAAATTTAGGCTAGTTTGGCTCATTGAGAGTTTTCTGAATGCAACTTAATATTTCTTTATTATGTAGGAATTAATGTATATTTAATTATTTAGGTGTGGATTTGTGATTTTGGTTGATTAATTTATTCTTTGGAAGTCCCTTAGTTCTCAATGCGATAACGTATCAACTGCTTTATTGCTGTTATTGGTAATCCTAAAGCTTGAGCGATCGCAGCATCGACTTGAGCAAATTCAGTCACAGGAAACTCAAATTCCATCTCCTTTAAAAGCGAATCAGCAGTGTAAACTTTAACTTCAGTCAACTTTTGTTTGCGTTGAATTACAGCTTCAATAGACATGACAGCTAGTGAAACAGAAAACTGAATTTGATGTTTTGAGTCGGCGTGAATTTGGGCGGTTGGATCGTAGGTATAGCTCAATACTTGATGCGTTAGCAAACCCGTACTCAACCAAAAAAACAATCCGATTAAGGGTATTGGCAGCCAAAACTCTAGTCCTAAGTTAATGAGAAATTGCAACCAACGAGGTCGAGCCATAATACAGAAAAAGTTTGATGATTAATTCATCATAGGAAAAAGAAAAAAAGTACAGCGACATGATGAATGAGAATCTTACTTGTAGAAGATGATGTTACTCAGTTACAACCACTACAGGGTGCGCTATCGAAAGTCGGACATATTGTAGATGGTGCTGAAGATGGTGAAACAGCCCAATGGTTAATGCAACAGAGAGACTACGATCTGTTAATTTTAGATTGGATGTTGCCCAAGGTGAGTGGTGTTAGTCTGTGTCAACAGTATCGTCAAGCAGGAAAAACGGCTCCAGTGCTGATTCTCACAGCTAAAGATGCAATTTTGGATAAAGTATCTGCTTTAGATGTTGGTGCAGATGACTATCTAGTTAAACCCTTTAGTTTGCTAGAACTGTTGGCAAGAGTACGAGCATTGGGACGCAGAGCGCCACTCTGGCAAGGCGACACGCTAGAGTTAGCCGACCTACAACTTCATCTCAACACTCTAACGTTACAACGCCAGGAAGTTACAGTCCAGTTGTCGGGTCGAGAGTTTCAATTGCTAGAATATTTCTTTCGACATCCCAGGCAGGTACTTACTCATGACCAAATCGAACAAGCACTTTGGGAGTGGAATATACAACCAGACAGTAAAGCGATCGCCATGTTAGTGCATCGACTGCGGCAGCGCTTACAGATGGTGAAAGCAGAAGATTGGCTGCAAACCGTTTACGGTATGGGATATAGATTGCTTGCTCCTGAATCATGCGATCGCTAATCCCTAATATGTTCAACCGGAGTAGGCGTAACCTAGCTCGCTGGTTTACGCTCTCTATGGGAAGTATTTTGGCGATCTTCGCGACAATACTTTACTTTTTAGAAGTAAAAGAGCAATTGCGGGCATTTGACCAAGAACTTTACAACACAACTCAGTTGATGGCGGCTGGCGTTGAAGATGGACTTTACCAAGAACAGCAACGCATTAGTCTCGAAGATGTCCCCATCTTGGGTGGTGAAGCTTTGCCCTTTGACAATAAAATTATTTATGCCCGTTGGTACACTCCCAAAAAGCAATTACTAGAGTTTTTTGGTGTCATTCCATCAGAGCAGTTAAATAATCGATTAGGATTTCAAACAATTGAGTCAAGCGATCGCGTTTCTACCAGTGTTCGCCAAAATAAACAGCTGCGTCAATTAACAGTTCCTGTTTTTCAGGATAAACAATTAATTGGCTATCTAGAGATAGCCGCTTCTTTAGCGCCTGTTGAAGAAACTTTATGGTCGTTGAGACTGTTTTTAATAGTAGGTGTACCCATTGCTTTAAGCGTAATTGGTTTGACGGGGTGGTTTCTTGGTGGAATGGCCATGCAGCCAATTCGCCAAACCTACGAGCAATTACAGCGTTTTACAGCCGATGCTTCCCACGAGCTACGGACACCCCTTCAAGCAATTCGGAATCATGCTCAGTTTAGTTTGCTCGAACCAATCGATCCCAATCAACAGCAAAGTTCCCTGGAAAATATTGACCAGATTGCTGAATCAATGGGAATGTTGATTAGTGATTTATTATTCTTAGCTCGAAATGAAGGACAGTTAAAGCCAGAGGCACTTCACCTCGTCAATTTGGTTAGCTGGCTGGGAGCATTAGTAGAGGAATACACTCACTCAGCAAAGGTAAAAAACTTAGAATTCACCAGCGAATTTCCTGAACAATTGGTAATGTTGAGAATAAATCCAGATTTAATGCGGCAAGCAGTAACAAATCTTCTTAGTAATGCCTGCCGCTACACGCCGTCTGGAGGTAGAGTTTGCTTACGAGTCTTCTTTGAGTCTCGTTGGGTAGTAATTGAAGTACACGATAGCGGTATTGGGATTCCAGAGGCAGATTTACCGCATATCTTTGAGCGGTTTTATCGAGTAGATAGTGTGCGATCGCGCCATACAGGAGGCTTCGGGTTAGGATTAGCGATCGCCCAACAAATTGTCCAGGTACATGAAGGACAAATTATCGCAATCAGCCGTTTGGATGAAGGCTCTACATTTCAAATCAAGCTACCCTTCACGCCTAAACCTTTACCATAACGAGCAATTCATACTGGGCAAGCAAAGATTTTAATTGTTAGTGAAGGAATTTCTTGGCTTAAGACCGTGCTGTTACTTTCTTGTTACTTTTATCCGGCAATCTGAAAATAAGCGTGAGTTACACATCAGATTGGAGGTCTTAACAAATGAATTTCAATCCCATACCCAGCATCGTTTTAACTAGCTTGTTTGCCTTGCTAATTTCTTTTGAGGTGGAAGCGCAGAAAGCACCAAACCAAATTGACAATTTGCCAAACGCTCGTGTTACTACTATCTCCGGTCAAGTTACTAAGCTTTTAGATGACGAGTTCATTCTCAACGATGGTAAGGGACAAATCATTGTTGAGGCAGAACCTCATTTGGGGCAACCCATTAACCTCTCTGTAGGAGAACAAGTCACCGTAGTTGGCAACTATGATAACAATGAGTTCAATGCCCTTAGTATTACTCGTGCCAACGGTGAAACTATTCAAATTCATGACGATTAAATATCTGATACTTCAGGTTGTTCCCATGAATCTAATTTTGATTGCTGAAGATTAACCGGCGTTGCTGAATCAAGGAATGATTCTTGTAGGGTGGGCAACACGAAAGCCTCGAAATACAAGGGATGGGCATCTTGCCCATCTCACAAAACTAGCAAAATCATCCCGCTTTCTCTGCAACGCCGACTAATCTTGTTTGCTGTTTTTTTCTCTATCACTAGAATGATGGCTACTTTTCCAGTCGCAGACATAATGTGACCTTAGTAGGTATAAAACATCAAATAGGATAGGAGATGAATGTGGCTGAAGAATTTAAAAAAGGCGATCGCGTTGAATGGAACACTTCACAAGGTAAGACAACTGGCAAAGTTGTAAAGAAGCTCACTTCACCTACAGATATTAAAGAACATCATATTGCTGCAAGTGAAGATAACCCTGAGTACTTAGTTGAAAGCGATAAGACAGGGAAACAAGCTGCTCACAAGCCTGATGCTCTGAAGAAAGTAGAGGAGTAATGCTTAGTTATGAGTAAAGATGTTAAAGCCGTGGTTGACGAGTTTTATCAAGTTGTCAATATGACACCTAAAGAACTAGAGTCTTGGCTAGATACGGATGAGTCACAAACTGTCGGACAAAAAGATGGCGACGATGAGTCAATCGGTCATAAATCTGGACAGCGTATCATCCAGCTATTGCAGAAAAAGGATGATTACACCGACGACGATCTTTCGCACATGAAGAAAGTTATTAGTTACGTCCATCGTCACATGGCACAGAAGCCATCGGGTGATTTGGAACACACACGCTGGTGCTATTCTTTGAAAAATTGGGGACACGATCCACTTAAGTAAAGTACTTTGTAGCCTGCCATTTAGGTGGGCAAATTCCTGCGATCGCTCTTAGTGCTTACGCCGCAGAAACCACACAACAACAGGTTTTTACAGCCGGATTTCAACTCCATATCGCTAAACCAGCCGATCCTGCCAGATTGGTAGCTGCGATCGCATCTCTTGTGAAGAATTGAACTTTTAAAAGTCATCAAGTTTGAAGCACGCAGACTAAGTAAATTGGTGAGAATAATTCAAACTATATTAACTAATGTAAAAAATATTGAAATTAGTTTCTAGTGAGCGGCTCCAGCCCTTACTACAAACCTTTAATTATTTATGCCATCCTACTTAAGAGAAAAACTTACGCGCTTACAGTGGGATTATATAGTAAGGATGTAAACACGTTGTTTGTCCATCTCTAACCTAGTTCTACACTTGTCACAGCAAAGATGCGATTAATAGGTAAACTAGGAATTTCTTTAGTGTACATCCGAGCAGTTTGAGAGACTGGTTGCAATTGGTAACGTTGAACTAGGTCAATCGCTTGTAGATTTGCATCCGGCACATCAAAAAACACTGGAGCATGAGGATTTTGTGCAAGCAAGGCTTGAAACAATGCTTCAGCAATCTGTTCGTCATTAGCAAATAGTGGCCCAACCCTAAAACCTGTATGGGCAGGTCGGATAACTCCGTAACCAGCAAGAGATCCATTTTTGAGAAACCCGAAAGCAATACTTTCTGGCTGTTCAATCCAATGTTGCAGAAACAGCGATCGCTTAGAAGGAAAAAATTGGCGATCGTAAGCCACCAAATCTTCAAAAGGCACTGTTTTCAGATCCACGATTCCAGCAGGCACAACACCGCCACCTACCCCTTCATAACGAATATGGTTATAAGCGATTTTGAAACCAGACTTTTTGTAGTTATCTTGTTGAGCTACTGCACCATCCAAGCCGATGTTACGATCGGCACCCAGATAGTCCATTGCTGTCTTCCAAATTTTTATACCCAACCCCTGCCCACGAAACTGGGGTTTCACAACGTAAAAACCTATAACGGCAAAGTGTGGATCGTAAGCAACAGCAGAAATGCACCCCACCGGCTCACCATTCAACTCACCCAAGAAAAAACCGCTCTCGTCAGTTTGATAAAAAGATTGAGCATCATACTTTCCTGGATTCCAACCTTCGGTTGCTGCCCAAGTAATCGCCAAATCCATTTCCGACCTTTTCATTGGGCGGACGACGAAATTCTCAGTGGTCATAATATCTTCTTACTGCTAGGCTGTTAACTATTTAACTTTGCTTTTGCAAACTAAGTGATAACTCTTAATATTACTTTTTTGTATAGCTGCGACTTCTAGTCGCTTGAGCATCATTTACTCAAATATTACTGTTCTATAGCAATCTGATTTGATTTCTGAATTAATCGTAGGGACTAGGGACTGGGGACTGGGAAGAAGGAATAAAGCTGTACTGAGTTTTTTTCAAAAATCAAATATGAGTCCTATATTACCATATACTAATACATGATTTTGCAAGTGCGATCGCCGTTTTTTTTAGCGGGGATTTAAGGATTTCAGGGAAATTCTGACAAATCAAGAGTGAGACTTTGTGCGACACAATTCTAAATAAATTAGTTATGCTTTTGTCACAATTTTGCAATAGCTCTGTGAATATAACCCAATTTATCCCACTATTTTGCAACGCCAATTATTCTTGCAGACGAGCAATTACACAGTGCATAACTTTAATTTCATTAACAATTCGATCCAGTTCTGTGGAAAGTGGAGTTTGTTCTCGAACGGCTTGTAATGTGGGAGTTAAAGTGTTGGAATTGGTAGCAATCTCTGATAACCGAGCAGTATGTAGCTGTTGGATTTGGTGGTGAATTGCTTCGAGATCGCTATCCAGCGCTGGTAATGGTTGGGGTGAGTGTCCCTGTCCAAGGGCATCTGCTAAGTTTTCTAAAATTTGGACAATGGTATCGGCAAGTTGCTTGAGTTCAGTAAATTGGTACTCGCCGCTAAATTCCCGCAGATGTTCTGCCAAAGTTGTTACCGAACTGAAAAAGCCACGAATATATGCCATCAACGTCATTACAGGTTCGATTTCTCCCTGAATATGACGAGGTTCGCTGAACAATCGTTGAGCTGCGGCGTTAGCGTTGACGTTTTCTAGTGCTGCTTGGTGGCGTAGCATATTGATAGAATCAGCAAACGCATTATGTTCTGGATGGAGATAGTTAGCTATTACTTGCTGAAAGTAAGCAAGATTAGCTCGAATTGTCTTTTCTAGTTGTGCAGGAAGTTGCTGTCGTTCCCAACGAGGGAAAAGCAAATAGCTACCAAGTAATGCTAAGACACCCCCAGCAAAGCTATCGAAGATCCGCAATACTCCAACCTGCCAGCCACCTGCACTAATCATGTTGAGTAGCAATATGATGGCGGGAGTGAGTAGTATGGTGAATATACTGTAGCTTAATGATCGCACCGACATCGCAACAAATACTAGCAGTAGGAAACAAACTGCGATCGCCAATTGATTCTTAACTAGTAAAACCAGAGCAATGCCAATAATTCCACCTAAAATAGTACCGATGACTCTTTGGACTGTTGTCTGTGACGTTCCGCCAAAGTTGGGTTTGAGTGCAACTAAAGCTGTGAGCGTTATCCAGTAGCCTCTAGGTAGTTGGAATAGCGAGGCAATTAATTCAGCAAAAGTTACGATCAGTGCGAGGCGCAACGCATGACGAAAGAGGACTGAATCAAAAGTGAAATTATTTCGCAGCGTATCAATAATTGTAGAACGCTCTGGTTGGGCTGGGGGGGAAATATCTCGTTGGGCAATGCTGTTACGCAGTTTTCCTTGGTTTAAATCTGTAACAATCTCTGCATCAGTATGAATTTGCTCTACTAGCTTTGTCAGACTGGCTGTAATTTTCCCAAGGTTGAGGAGATCGGAATAATCATCTGTTTGAGCATTGATAGTTTGATTGAGGACTTGCGAACGCAGAACTTGCCTTTGGTGTTCTAGTGCTTCAAGACTCCGATCGAGATCCCCTAAGTGAGGTGAGTTTTTTCCTTTAGCGATCGCTTCTGATAACATTTGCAGAGCAATTGCTGACTGTTGTATCACTTGTTGAATTTCTGGTTGTAACCGAGAAAATAATTGATGTTCGGATGCGATCGCTAATAGTTCGTTCAGTGCTACAACCGAATTGACAATTTGATTTACATCCTCGATTAATACGAGTAACTGATTTCCTCGTAGGTTAGCTCCTCTTTGCCTAGTCCAAATAGTTGTCCAGACGCTACGGGCAGATATCAAGTTTTGAATAACTGTATCCTGAAATTGCAAAAATCGCTGTTCCCACTCCTGACGATCCTTTGGATTTAATGCTCTGTGGCCTACCAAGTCCACAAAATTGCTTAATGAGAGATAACAGTTAGCAACTATCTGCATTGCAGGTACATAAGGACGCACCACCCACAGTCCTAATGACAAGACAGTTGTCCATGTTCCACCAGCCAGACATAGCCCACAGTGTTGAATAAGAGTAGACAAATTAGAAAATGCAGCGAATCTAGCCAGCGCAATCACAAACATGATCGAAGTAATCAAGCTGACAGATGCAGCCACGTTGCCATAGAGATTGGCTAAACCTGCGATAAATATTACCAAGAACGTGGTCGGGACAGCTAACCAGAGATGACTGCTAACCAGACTTGCGATTAGGAACATCACAGTTACCCCAATCGTGGCTGCGATCATCGCGATCGCTCGCTGACGGTAAGCTCCCTCAACATTTACCATCCCAACAAACCAAGCTGCCATAGTGGCGATCGCACTTTCAGCAGTATGACCTGTAATGATGCCAATTCCAATTGGGACACCCAGTACAAAAAGGCTACGCAATCCAGAGGAAAGGGCGGGCTTACCTGGCTGGAGTTGAAACTGCTGCAACAACCAACCCAGAGGACGTTTATCTGTAAATGACATTATGAGACTGGCGATTATAACAAAGCGCGATCGCTTCTTAAAGCATTTTAGCCAGATATAACAGCGTGGCGGATGTCTGTAATATGTCTTTTGAGGTGATTGAGTTGCTTAATTTTTACTATCATAAGTACATTTGCTGAGAATAACTTCCAGTTCATTCTGTACTTGCTCAAGTTCTTGGCGCTTTTGGTAAATCCGCATCTTTTGTGCCTCACGTTGTTCCAGGGTTTCATTGTGAGCTTTTTCCTGCTGTTCGAGAAGATTTTCGTAAAGTGCGATCGCTTGTGCGATCACAGCAGAGAATGATTTAATTTTACTTTCAAAAATTGAACTAATATATTGGTTTATTTGCTCTGTTATTTTATCTTGTGATTCGGCAAACTTTGCTAAACCTGATTCAATGATTTTTTGCTTTATTCGTGTATCTTGTTGTCCGTCCACCCAATTTGTAAATTTATTTATACTAGATACAAATAGAGGAACCAAAAATATTAACCCTGTTGAGACTAGTAGCATACCACCTAAAAAATTTACTGACCATCGTCCCAATGTACCAAAAAATAATGTTGTATCTACTTGCATTATATCGCGATCAATAAAGTCGCTAAAATTAGTATTCAAGCTTTTATCTATTAGTTCAAACTCTGTGTTTAACGTGTTTATCTCTTGTAATATTTCATTATCAAGTATTCCTATATATTGCTTGATAATTATATCAAGACTAGATTGCTGCCAAGTATTTAACTCAGCTTTTAATTCTTCCAAAAAGCGATTTGTATATTCTTTTATTCTTTCTTTTTGCTCAAACACTTTTGAGTGTTGGGAAGACCAACTAATAGATTTTTCTAATATCTTTTTTGGTAATTTATTATACCAAACTTGCCATGAATTATATACATCATAAGCTGCTTGTTTTTTCTGGGAATTTATTAATATACGCATTTTTAATTCACGTCCACTTACTGCTCCAATTTTTTCAAAAATTTCAAATTTAGCAGCTTTTGAAAGTTGGATATTACCATCTAAAACGTTTTGAGATTGAACCAGCCAATTTAAAATTTTTGTAATTAAACTATTAAGCTCCTTAATTGAGTGTCTGATTTTAACTTTACCACGCTCAAGTACTAAAAAATTTTCTAAAGATTGAGTAAAAAATTGAAACTTCTTTAGATACTCATCTTCATATTTATTCTGTATAGCTTTTAATGCTAATTTTGCAGAAATATAATGGATACGGTTTTTACCTGTATTAATAAGCAAATTCTCATTTATTACGAAGTTTTCCAGCCGAGTTCTAACATCATGAAGGTCTTCTTCATTATCTAACATATCCATAAAATTTACTAATATAAAAAGATTTTCAGCAGGTTCATCCAGGTTACTATTATTAAGTTTATATCTCATATCCTGTATTAGTTCTTTTTCTTTCTCTGTCAAAAGACGCATAGCATCCGTTAAAAAAATAACTGCATCTGTATCTTGAAGCAGTTTATAAGTAATAGATGTTCTATCAGGATGTTCATTTAATCCAGGAGAATCAACGATTTCCACACCATTTTTACATAAAACTAATTCAGGATTTTCAAATATAATTTCTTCAATATCAGATTGTGCTAGTTCATCACTACGATGCTCTAGAGCAGCATCTTTGGAAATTGTTGCTTTCAATTTATACTGATCAAAAGGTATCTCCTCAATTCGACCATCCTTGTACCAACAGGTTACTCGCCTTTCTGTCCCGTATTTAATAACTGTCACTGTACCACTGCAAGGAATAGCCCTTACAGGTTGTATTTCTTCGCCTAGTAAAGCATTTAGTAATGTTGATTTGCCTTTGCTAAATTCTCCTACAACTGCTAACCGAAAACGTTGAGATTTAATCTTTTGAGATACTTCTGCTATATTCCCTATTAAAGTATGAGGCAAAATCCCGTGATTTTTACAGTCTTGAATTAGCTGGGAAATTTGATAGCAATAATTAGCTAATTGCTTGCGATATTCTTGGTATTTTTTCAATTTCCAGTAAGATTCGGTTGTATGCTGTTCAGTTGTTTCTTGTTCGAGTCTCCCAGGTAAAATTGCTAGAATACCATTTGCAGCCTGGATAAATACAGGATCTGCTGACTGGAAACAAGCAGGATCAAGTAAAAAATACACTTCATTTAAAGCATCTGGCTCCACATTTACTTGATGAGTAAATCCAGCTTCCAAAACTGCTAAATGTTGAGATTTAATGCCAAGCTGCTTGCCAACTATTTCCAAATAGTTTTTCTCACGCGAGTCCATTTCACCATCTGCCGTTGACATTTCATAACTCAGACTAATCAACAAAAGCTTTTCTGAATGTGAAAGCGGATGTGTCAGCATTAGGAACTCTGGGGAATAAACAGAAATCTGATGCTGTTTCATTCCTAAACTGATGAGTTGTGTTAATTGTTTTATTTCTCTTGAGACAAAACGTTTGAGAATTGTTTGCCAGCGTTGCATTTCCTCTTCTGTCACAACACCATCTGCACAAGCTATATCTCGCAGGACAACTATTAACAATGCTAAAAAAATGACTTGAGGAGTGATATCTCGTTGACTAAGCCTCTGTCCACTAATCCGTGACAAGAAATTAACAATTCGAGAACTAAACAACGAAGTATCCATAAAGATTGTGAGCCAATAGGTTAACCGTGTTTAGTATGCCCAGATTTAGATAAAATTAATTAATATACCGAATAAATACGGTTATCTTTACTTTTTTATACCAGTTAGGCTCAAGGAAATTAGCTTTTAGCAACCTATGAATATGTTGTTCCAATTTCCGCCTGCAATTCAAGCTGGTATTGATGCTGGGAAATATCTACAAGTCTCTAGCAATGGAGTACCCTTAAGCATGGCTAGAGATGCAGTTACCGGACAGTTTGTTGGTCATGCTATTGGTGCTACTGTCAACAATAGTCCTTTATCACCACTGGTAGCTGCTTCAAATTTTGTTACTAGTGGGGCGCAGATGTATCAAACTCAGCAAGGTTTTACGGCTGTACTGAATGGCTTGCAAACTATACAAAGTAGCTTGGGTGTGTTGCAAGCAACTACAGCCTTGATTGGTGTGGGAACAATTGCAGGTGTAGCATTAACAGCAGTCAACCTGCATCAGACATTGAAATTAAGAAAAGAAGTAGAGCAATTAAGGCTGGAAGTCAAAAACGGTTTTATTGACTTGAAACAAGCTTTAAAAGACCAAGGAGTAGAAATTAGGCAAATAATCGAGCAAGTAGCTCAAGATATTAAATTTGAACAACATCGCACAGCTTTAGTGAGGGCGTATGGAGTGTTTATCCAGGCGATGAACCGCTTCCGTTCAGCGATGCAATTGCAAGATTTCAGCCGGAGGAACGCTGAGATTGATAGCGTTAGGGGAATGTTATTTGCGGCTTTAGCAGATTACAGTAATCCCCATCTACTGGAAGAAACCTGTGCAGCTGGTCAATTACGCAGACTCGAATGTGCTTGGGCAATTGAACAGGTGATTGTTGCAACTTATCAAGTGCAGAATGAGGTTTCAGCAGTTAGCGATCGCTTGTCTCATCTCCAAGATAAAATCTGTCAAGATGCTCTCACCGTGATTAATCGCTGCGAATCACATGATGAGCTTGATTTTCTCTTTCCCGAAATTATCCGCATTAAAAATCATGATTTAGCAGTATTGGATTCGTGGCAAAATCATGTTGATTGGATGCGATCGCTTCCTTCATCAGATTTAAAGCTTTTAAGTAGCGCTGATTTTAATAGTCCAGAGACTCACTACTCCACAATCAATGTAGCAGAACCGCCAGAACAATTAGTATATGAGAGTTTAGCCGAAAAATCTCATTTCTATTCGCTTCGTGACCAGTTACTATTTATATTCGAGCCTGAACTACGTCGAGAGTATGAATTTTATATTAGCGATCGAGCTGGAATTACTGGTTATAAAACATTAGTTACATCTAATTTGCAACAGGCATCAGACTTAACTGTTGGTAATCTTTATTACTATTTTAAGGTGAGAGATGAATCTAAAGATGAGACAGAGTTAGTTTCAGCTAACTAAAACACATACAGAAATTCTTGAAGTAACTATTTTCTCAAGTCCGCATAGGCGGACTTTTTTATATAGCTGCGACTTTCAGCTACTTAAGCATTATTTACTCAAATACTACTGTTATATTACCAATTTGCTCTTTTATTTTATTTTGTGATTAGGCAAATTTTGCTAAACCTGATTCAAGAATTTTTCGTTTTATTCCTGTATCTTGTTGTCCATCTACCCAATTTGTAAATTTATTTATACTAGATACAAATAGAGAACTATGGGGACTGGCAATGCAGATGGTTGAAAACAACTATACATATCGAAAAATACAAACAGTTTTCTCTCATTTATTTACTCTCAAACAGATGCTTGAGTTTTTAGATTAACTATTAAAATTAGCTCAAAAATAATTGAGAAAAGTTCATCTTTCATTAAGATTAAGTCATCATAGTCATCATTTTTATCCCCAGAGACTCGAACAAAAGAAAATCGCGCTCGTAAATTTATTTTTTTTAGCGATCGCATCTTTGCTAGTTTATTAGTTCAAATGTACTATATTGCTTACTCAAGTTTCGGGTGGGTGTCGGTAAAATTGGATGTATATCAATCACCATAAAGGTTTGAAGTTTAGCACTCCTGACTAGTCTAAACTCCAGTATTGAGTGGAAAACGTTTTAGTCAATTTTGCGAAGTTTCGGTTAAAAAGAAAAAAGTCATTATTGACACCATCAAAAAAAACCGAAAACAGTTATAAATATATCTTGGGTGAAAAAGTACTTAAGTTCTGTGCTAAATCTATCTTTGTCTGTAGAGGAATTTGGGTATGCTAAGACGCAAGCGCGGAGTTATACTCACTTCTGTCGGTTTACAGAAGTTTGAGGAAGCAAGGCACAAGTTTGAGTTTCGAGATAATTTTGGCAAGAGATTTACTCTTGAAGAGTTAAGCTACCGCACTAACTTAGATCCTCTAACAATTAGAAAAGTTTTGAACCGTAGGAAGGGAGTCGACAAGCGAACACTTGAGGCTCTCTTTCTTGGTTTTGATAGCTGCCTATGCGAAGGCTACTATTCGACCTCAGACCCCAATTGCCGTCAAGATTGGGGGGAAGCTGTTTCTGTCTTAGCATTTTACGGACGTACAGAAGAACTCAGTACTCTAGATGAGTGGTTGCTGAAGGATAGCTGTCGATTAGTGACCATTCTCGGAATGGGTGGAGTAGGGAAAACTAGTCTGTCGATCAAATTGGCAGAACTAATGCAAGACAAATTTGATTGTATTGTCTGGCGATCGCTGTATGACGCTCCACCCATTGATACATTCTTGGGTAGCATCATTCAGTTTCTGTCTGACGAGCAAGAAACCGAGGCAGAATTGCCGGAAAGCGTTAGTGATAAGATTTCCCAGTTGCTTAACTACTTTAAGGAAATGCGCTGCTTGGTCGTGTTCGATAATGTAGATGCTGTATTACGTGGTGGGAGTCGAGCAGGACAATATAGGGTTGGATATGAGCAGTATGGCGAACTCCTCAAACGAGTAGGTAAATCAGATCACCAGAGTTGCTTGCTACTCACAACGCGAGAAAAACCGAAAGAGGTCGCCTCTCTAGAAGGAGAAGCCTTGCCAGTGCGAACTTTGCGATTGGGTGGACTAAAAGAAGGAGAGGGAGAGGAAATTCTTAAGAGTAAGAGGCTTAAGGGTTTAGAAACTCAATTCAGCGCACTGGTTACACGCTATGGAGGCAATGCCTTAGCCTTAAAAATTGTCGCAACTACCATTCAAGATTTATTTGATGGTTATATTTCTGAGTTTTTAAAGGAGGAAACCACCGTATTTGGCGATCTTCGCGACCTATTAGACCAACAATTTGAGCGTTTATCTGATGAGGGAAAGCATGTAATGTACTGGCTAGCGATTAATCGGGAGCCAGTGAACCTCTCTAAGTTACGAGAAGATTTAGTATCGCCTTTTCCCCAACTCAATTTAGTTGAAACGCTGGAGTCTTTGGGACGGCGATCGCTCATTGAACGACATACAACTTGCTTCACCCTACAGCCAGTCGTCATGGAGTACGTGACAAGTCGCTTGGTTGAACAAGTTTGTGAGGAGATTGCTAACCAGGAGTTTTCGCTTTTTAAAAGCCATGCTCTGATCAAAGCTACCGCCAAAGACTATGTAAGAGAGACTCAAATTCGTCTGATTCTCTATCCCGTGATTAACAGGTTAATTCCAGTCTTTGAAGGCAAAAAAAACTTGGAATATCAACTGACTCAAATTTTACTCAAGCAGCAAGAGAAGTCACCTTTGGAGCCGGGATATGTAGCAGGTAATATTTTTAACTTACTCAATCAGCTAGGAACTAATTTAACGGGCTATGATTTCTCTGGTCTAACCATTTGGCAGGCTGACCTACGAGATGTAAATTTACAAAATACAAATTTTGCTTACGCCAATCTAGCCAAGTGTACGTTTACTGAAACTTTTGGTGCTATTCATGCGGTAGCTTTTAGTCCTGATGGAGAACTTCTGGCGGTAGGTGACAGTAATGGAGAAATTCATCTTTACCAAGTTAGCGATGTGCAACCAGTCTTCATCTGCACGCGACACAAAAGTTGGGTAACATCACTGACGTTCAGCCCTGATGGTAAGATTCTCGCTAGCGGCAGCACAGATTACACAATAAAGCTATGGGATGTTAGTACTGGTCAGTGCCTTCGCACCTTAGAAGGGCATACAAATGAGGTTTGGTCGGTTGCATTTAGCCAAGATAATTGCACATTAGCAAGTGGCAGCGATGACTGCACCGTGAAGCTATGGAATAGCAGCACTGGAGAATGCTTGAAAACACTTGAGGGACATCTTAGTTGGGTACTCTCTGTTGTCTTTAGGGGAAATACTCAACTGTTGAGTGGTAGTGACGATCGCACCGTTAAATTGTGGGATATCAACACTGGAAAGTGTATGCAAACGTTTGAAAAGTATCATAATAGTGGAATCCGGTCAATTACCCTCAGTCCAGATGGTCAGATACTAGCAACTGGCAGCGAGGATCAAACTATTAAGCTATGGAAGACTCAAACGGCTGAATGTCTCAAAACACTTCTGGGGCATTCTAATCGAGTTTTTTCTGTGGCCTTCAGCCCACAAGGCGACATTTTGGCTAGCGGCGGGCACGATCATCATGTAAAGTTATGGGATGTCGATACGGGTGAATGTTTCAAAACGCTTCAAGGACATTTCAGTTGGGTGTTTGCAGTTGCCTTTAGTCCCCAAGGTAAACTTTTGGCTAGTGGCGGCCACGATCAAACTGTGAAGCTATGGAGCGCCGATACAGGCGAATGCCTCAAGACCCTACAAGGATATACCAATCAAATACTCTCTGTTAGCTTTAGTCCTGTTAGTGCTAGTTTGTCAAGCATTGGTCAAATTTTTGCTAGTAGCAGCCGCGATCGCACTGTGAGGTTATGGGATGCCGCAACTGGCGAATGCCTCCAAGTGTTAAAAGGACATTCCAACTCGGTTCATTCAGTTATCTTTAATCATGAAGGAAATATCCTAGTCAGCAGTAGTGTAGATAAAACACTAAAAATATGGGATGTTCGTTCAGGTCAAACCTTAAAAACCTTACAGGGACATCGCGCAGCAGTTTTATCGATTGCCTTTAGTCCAGACAGCCAAACCATAGCAAGTGGTAGTGAAGACTGTACTATAAAACTGTGGGACGTTCGTTCAGGTCGAACCTTAAGAACCTTACAGGGGCATGACGCTGCGGTTTGGTCAGTTACCTTCATCTCTCAAGGCGAGATATTGGCGAGTGGCTCCTGGGATCAAACGGTCAAGTTATGGGATATTCACACGGGTAACTGCCTCAGAACGTTGGCAGGACACACGAGTTGGATTTGGGCAATTGCGATCGCTCCCGATGGTAATACCCTGGCAAGTGCTAGTCCAGATCGAACAATCAGGTTGTGGAATCCAGACACGGGTGAGTGCCTCAAAGTTTTACAAGCAGACACAAACTGGTTGCAATCCATCGCCTTTAGCCCTGATGGCAGAATACTGGCTAGCACTAGTCACGATCTGACAATCAAGTTGTGGGATGTCTCTACAGGCGAGTGTCTGAAAGTTTTGCACGGACATACAGGCTTGGTTTGGTCAGTTGCTTTTAGTCCAGACAACCAAACCTTAGTTAGTGGCGGTGACGATGAAACGATTAGACTTTGGGATATCGTAGCAGGCAAATGCTTAAAAACCATGAGAGCAAGTAAGCCCTATGAACAAATGAATATTTTCGGAGTTAAAGGTTTAACTGAGGCGACAACTGCCACGTTGACCTCTTTAGGAGCAGTTATCTAAGTTCAAACCATTAGCCTAGTAGTTCGCTTTCGTGACGAAAGCGGGGTAAAGGGTAAGGGGGAAGGTGGAGTCCCCTCTGGGGATAAGGGGCGGGGGAAAAGGTTTTAAATCCCTTACCCTTTACCCTTTTCCCTTTTCCCTTTCCCCAGTGTTTATCTTTGATTCTGTGGCAAACAGAATTATCTTACCCTTTCCCCTTTCCCCAGCTCACCCAGCTTTCGTTGGCTTGACAGACCACTAGCGGGACTTAGACATAACTGTTTGGGCTGCTTGGAGGGTGCGATCGATGTCTGCTTCGGTATGAGCTAAAGAAGTAAATCCGGCTTCAAATTGAGATGGAGCTAAATAAATTCCATGTTCCAACATACCGCGATGGAAGCTAGCAAATTTACTTAAATCAGACTTTTTGGCATCCTCATAATTGCGAACTGGACTTTCGTTAAAGAAGAAACCAAACATGCCGCTAATGCGATCGCCGCAGGTAGCATGACCTGTTTGTTTAGCAATCTCCAGCATCCCGTCTGTGAGTCGCTTGGTAATGCGATCGAGATACTCGTAAGTTCCAGGTCGTTGCAACAACTCTAGCGTCTTAATTCCTGCCGTCATTGCCAGTGGATTCCCCGAAAGCGTTCCGGCTTGATACACATTTCCGGCTGGAGCAACCATCGACATAATTTCTTGGCGACCGCCATAAGCCCCTACGGGCAGACCGCCGCCGATAACCTTACCTAAAGTAGTCAAGTCAGGAATAACACCAAATTTCTCCTGCGCCCCGCCGTAAGCGATGCGAAAGCCTGTCATCACTTCATCAAATACTAATAGCGCCCCATACTCCTGCGTGAGTTTTCGCAAACCTTCAAGAAAACCCGCAGCAGGTGGAATAAAACCTGCATTTCCTACCACAGGTTCAAGAATTACACCAGCAATTTCATCAGGATTTTGCTCGAATAATACTCTTACTGTTTCTAAATCGTTGAAAGGAGCGGTCAGCGTATTGCTGGTCACAGATTTGGGTACGCCAGGAGAATCGGGCAAGCCGAGAGTGGCAATACCAGAGCCAGCCTTAACGAGAAACATATCGGCGTGTCCGTGGTAACAGCCTTCAAACTTAATTACTTTCTCCCGTCCCGTAAAAGCTCGCATCAGACGAAGCACAGCCATACAAGCTTCTGTGCCGGAGTTGACAAAACGCACCATTTCGATACTGGGAACAGCATCGATTACCATCTGTGCCAGTACATTTTCTAGATAACAGGGCGCACCGAAGCTAGTTCCTTTTTCCAAGGCATCGTGCAGAGCAGCAATGACTTCAGGATGAGTGTGACCGCAGATAGCAGGCCCCCAACTGCCGACATAATCGATATATTGATTGCCATCCACATCCCAGATGTAAGCGCCAAGGACGCGATCGAACACAATCGGCTGTCCGCCAACAGATTTGAAAGCCCGTACGGGGGAACTGACTCCTCCTGGCATTAATTTTTGGGCAGCAGCAAAGATTTCCGCCGATTGGGTGGTTTTTAAGCGAGTCGTTGCAATCATAATTTTTTCTCCTGAGATTTTGACTTGGGTTCTAGAGTTAGCTGAAACCAACCGTCTTATTTCAATTCGAGCATGACTTCATTGCGTCTGAATGCGGGCAAGATGAAGGGAGAGTCATAAAAAGCATAAATCGGTTTACCTTTTGGCTCGATACCTTGCTGAACCAGAAAAGCAAATAATTTGGCTTCCTTTTCTTGCAATTGTTCATCCCCAGCCGAGCCGGAGAAACGAATTGCCGCAACTTTGTTGCTGGGAACTTCTTTGATAGTGATGCGAGAGTCTTTTGGTTTTGGCAGCGTTGCCAGGGTGTATTCTGAGGGCATCACGAACTGTACCGCCCAAGTGCTAGCAATATTTCCTCGCGCTTCTTGTTGAATGACGGGCGCAGTCATGGCGATTTTTTCACTTGGCTGAGATTGCGTGACGGGCGCAGTCATGGCAATTTTTGTTACAGATGTGTTTTCACCAAATATGTAAGCGGCAAGAATCGAAAATGCAGCTTTGTTTGCTCGATCTCTTTGGGCTTCAATGAGTGTTTCGGCAACAATTTTTGGCTCGTATTGCCGTATTTCAATATCATCATAGGATTGCAATACGCAATATTTTGATTCTTCAGTTTGACTCATCAGACTTTCACAAATAACTACAATTAATCGTATAAAACTAGTTGCCTACTTCTTGTACTAACCGTCCGTCTTCCATCTCGATGATGCGATCGGCAATATCAAGAATTCGATTATCGTGAGTGACGAGTAAAATGGTGCAACCTTGCTCTTTAGCTAAACGCTGCATGATATCTACAACATCGCGACCTGATTTTTTATCGAGAGCAGCAGTAGGTTCGTCGGCAAGAACAATTTTAGGATGGCTGACTAGGGCACGAGCGATCGCAACTCGCTGCTTTTGCCCTCCAGAAAGACTGTCTGGATAATAATCGATGCGATCGCCCAAACCAACACTTTTGAGAGTATCCGTCGCCAGCCGATCCATATCTTGCTTTAGATACTCATCATGCAGTTCTAAAGACATTCGGACATTCTGCTTTGCTGTTAAGAAAGTCAACAAATTGTGTGCCTGAAAAATATAACCAATCTGCCGCCGCACTTCCATCAATTGCCGCTTACTAGCCCCACACATTTCCTGTCCCAAAACTTTCAGGTTGCCTTCTTTAGCGGCTCTCAATCCACCTATTAATGTTAGTAAGGTGGTTTTCCCAGAACCAGATGGGCCAGTCATAATCACGATTTCTCCAGAATAAATGTCGAGATTAATATCAAACAAGACTTGCTTGCAGAGTTGTCCCCGACCGAAGTAGTAATCGAGATGGCAAACTGAAATAACTGGTTGTTGGCAAGTATTTTGAACTTGGAGTTTTGAGCTTCGATCGAGACTAATTTCTTGCAGCATGAGAGTTCAACTGTAAATTTGGGTTTTGTTCTAGAAAACTATGAGTTTTGAAATGCGATATTTTGCTAAACTTCAACTCAAAACTTAGAAGATATCAGCTGGATCGGCTGCTCGTAATTTTTGTATGGCAAGCGTTCCCGCTCCAATACACATAACGAATGTCAACACTAACACAGTTACCGCGCGAGCTAGTTTCATTGCAGTCGGTAAAAACGTCACGGATTGAAAAAAAATGTAAAATCCACTTGAGAGCAAAAAACCTGGAATAAAGCCCAAAACTGCTAAAATAAAAGCTTCTTGAGCGATAACTTTAATTAGATATATATCGCTGTAACCCATTGCTTTTAAAGTTGCATATTCGGGCAAATGATCTGAAACATCAGTATAAAGAATTTGATAAACAATGACTGCTCCAACTAAAAAACCGATTGCGACACCAAGGTTAAAAGTCGGGCCAATAGAGGAGCCTGTAGACCAATATGCACTTTCACGAGCAGTGAATTCAGCGATATTTAGTACTAGTAAATCATCCGGTAGCTTGGCTCGTAAATCAGCCTGGATATGCTCAATGCAGGCATTTGATTCTACGTCAACAATACCCAGATCGATGTCGTTTGCTTGGCGTTGGGGAAAGAGTCGTAAAAAGGTAGAATCGCTGACGATCAGATTGCCGTCAGCAGAAAAAGAAGAACCGAGCTTAAATAATCCAACTATTTGAATTTGATAATCGTTAGTTTGGACGATCAGCGGATTCTGTTTTTTCAGCAAACTAGGAACGTCTCCAAGCTGAGGAACCAATCCAGCTCTATCAAATAACGCTCGATTCAATAACTTCAGTTTATTCAATTGTTGATTGACTTCTGGCAAGTCAAATGCTGGCTGATTTGGATCGATTCCATAGACGAAAAGTTTACGGCTAGCTCGATTTTCAGGATTTCGCCACGATGCTTGACTCACATATAGCGTCGTCAGGGATTTTACACCGTTAACACCTGCTATTTTATAGAGTTTATTTCTGGAAAAACTTTTGATAGATTGCAAGTTATCAGACAGTTTATTGACTAAAAATAAATCTCCTTTAAGCGTGGTATAGGGAGTAACTTGCGAATCAAATAGTGCATCCCTAACTCCCAGTTGAAAAAACATTAGAAAATCGGCAAAGGCGATTCCTGCTATAGCAACTAACAAACGATTCTTTTGACGGCTCATTTGCCGCCAAGCAAGTGGGGTTTTACGAAATAATTTATCGAATATAGTCAAGTTGCTTCGCTCCCATTCAAAATTATAAATTCAAAATTCAAGCAACATATCTTTGGGTGAAGTGAAGACGCGATTCATCGCGTCTCTACAAAATGGTTTGTTTGCCGCATTATTTTTGATAATTAGTATTAATTTTGCTTGTTCCCTTTTATTGTTTGATATTGTTATTCGGCTGAATGGCAACCTGTACTTGCAAGTTAGTTAAGTTTGCAACTCGTTTGCTATCTTGGGGAGCGAGTGCAATTCTCACTTCAACAACTTTGCGATCGAGGTTTTCTCCAGGTTCGCCGCTAGTGACTTCTTGTTGGATCACCTGTAGTCCAATCAGCCGAACGGTTCCGCGCAACTCTTGGGAGAAGGACTCGCTGGAAATCTTTACTTGTTGACCTTCACGAACTTTGCCAATATCAGTTTGATATATCTCTGCGATCGCTTCCATCGAACTGGTTTGTCCGAGTTCGGCAATGCCTTTCTCGCCAACGACTTCTCCGGGTTTGGCCTTGATATCGAGAATCCGACCTGCTATAGGTGCGCGGATATAAACTTCAGCGAGATCGGCTTCAGCTTTTTTGACTGCGGCGATCGCTTTATTAACCTCGGCCTTAGCTGCTTGCACGTCTACTGGACGTACCTCAGCAATCTTATTTAGGTTTGCCTTAGCTTGCTGGATTTGCTGCCGTAGGGTATCTACACTCTTATTTTGGTTAGCTTTAGCTTCGGTAAGCTGTGCTTGCGCTGTTTCTAGAGCAAGTTGTTTTCGATCTACTTCCACAGCAGAAATCGCACCGTTTTGGTAAAGCGAGGAATAACGATTATACTCAGTATTGGCAGTATTAACTTCGGCTTGCCAGCGAGAGATAGTGGCTTCTCTAGTAGATATTTCGCCCTTTAACTCTTCTTCCAAGCGATCGATTTCAGCTTTTTGGGCAGCAATCTCTCCAGATTTGGCGCCAGCTTGCACCTTGGCTAACTCTGCTTGGGATACTTTGACTTGTGCTTGTGCTTCCAATAGAGCATTTTGCAGCCGATCGCGCGAATCCATAATAGCGATCGCTTGACCTGCTTTAACGCCACTGCCACGCTGTACAAGCAATTTGGCTACGCGATCGTTGCTTAAGGTAGCAGGTACGGATACTTTAATGACTTCCGTTGCTGGTTCTATCCGTCCTAAAGCGGTAATTTCTTCAATCTTTGGTCTGGGTTGCACAACTTCAACGGGTTTGCCGATTGGTTTTGATTGAGAAATACCGTAGAAAGCGATAATTCCTGTAAGCGCAGTACCAGCAAAAACGACAGCCAGCGTCCATTGCTTTGAAGGTTTTGAGAGCGATTGTAAATTCATGTCAATACTTCAAATTTCAGCGAGGACTTTGGTAATGAAAAGCATAAAACACATATAAATTACAGAATTATCGGTAAAATTGTCCTTGGTCATTAGTCATTTGTCCTTTGTTAATACAAATGACTAATGACAAATGACAAATGACATTTCTGATGTTTTGACGGCAAAAGTTAAACTACAAGAGATGTCAGGCTTGCCCAATCTTGAGGCTTTAAGAATACTTCGTACAACTCGGCTTCTGGGGTGTTGGGTTCGGGTTGATAGCCATACTCCCAACGCACTAATGGAGGTAAAGACATCAAAATTGATTCTGTGCGTCCGTTAGTTTGCAGTCCGAAAATCGTGCCGCGATCGTAAACTAAATTGAATTCAACGTAGCGTCCGCGCCGATATAATTGAAAATTACGTTGGCGATCGCTGTACTCCATTGACTGCCGCCGCTTGATAATTGGCGTGTAAGCAGGTAGAAAAGCTTTACCACAATCTTGTGCAAATGCAAATAATTCTTCCCAATTGCGGGTTTGTGGTATGTCAACGCGATCGCTGTTATCTGCGGCTGCTCCTTTGGGATCGGGGCCTCGATAAAGCTGACCTTGACCGTCTTGATAGTCAAAAAAGATGCCGCCAATGCCCCGCATTTCTTGACGATGTTTGAGATAAAAATACTCGTCGCACCAAGGTTTAAACACTGGATAATATTCGGGATCGTGCGCGTCACAAGCCTGTTTTAATGTGTAATGAAAATGAGCCGCATCTTCAGCAAACGGATAGTAAGGCGTTAAATCGATGCCGCCGCCAAACCACCAAACCGGGCCAGCTTCAAAGTAGCGGTAGTTGAGATGAACGGTTGGCACATAAGGATTGCGCGGATGCAATACCATTGAAGTGCCGGTGGCATAAAACTGATGTCCATTAGCCTCTGGACGTTGTGCCAAGATTGAAGGTGGCAAATGAGAACCCCAGACTTCAGAGAAATTAACTCCACCTTGCTCGAATACTGCACCGTCGCGGATGACGCGCGATCTACCGCCGCCCCCTTCGGGTCGTTCCCATGCATCTTCCTGAAACGTACCTTCGCCATCTAGCTGTTGCAAACCCTGACAGATTTCGTCTTGCAACTGTTGCATGAACTGGCTGACTCTAGTCTTGGTATCAACTGGGAGTAGAGGTTTGGATTGAGTTGCTGGAGCAGTTAAAGTAGTGTTCATGAGCAATACCTATTTTTCCTATTTCTTAATAGCGAACATTTTTGTTTAGCCTCCTAACTTTTTAGATCCCCCTAAATCCCCCGATAAATTGGGGGACTTTAAGACAATACGGTTGGGTTAAGCAAATTTATCTGTTAAGGCAGGCAGGGGGAGCAGGGGAGGCTTCGGGAGCAGGGGGAGAGAAAAAAGCTTAACTGAACTGTATTGGGCTTTAAGAGACTCTTTGCCCCCCAATTTATCGGGGGTTGGGGGGATCTAAGACTTTGAAAACACGCTCTAGCCCTTCTTAAAAAGGCTACCGCGTACACAAAAATCTTTTAGAGTTGTTGCGTAACGTAGGGAAGGTTAATTTTTGCAGGTCGATGCATTAAAGTTGCAGGTCGATGCATTAAAGGTGCAGGTCGATGCATTAAAGGTGCAGGTCGATGCATTAAAGTTGCAAGTCGATGCATTAAAGGTGCAGGTCGATGCATTAAAGTTGCAGGTCAAAAAACTAGGGAAGTTTCTCAAAAATTTACTGTGCTAACACAGGCAAATACTTCCGAATTAATCCGATTATTACTTCTGGCACTTCCAGTTCTGGATTCAACCCAACATCTTCTAGTTCGATAAATGCTTGGATTGCTTGTGGATTTAGATTTGCAAGGCGACGCCCTACATCCGGCCCTGTAAACTTTGCTTGGCTTCCCCAAATAAAGATGGTAGGTGTTGTCAATCTTGGAATGTATTCTGATAAATCGAAGGATGAGTTACCTTGTAAAAATGACAAAGCAGCATACTCGGCATTTGGCTGCTGCGCCGATTGCACAAAAGCTTCTACAATTTCGGGAGAAAGACGATTGGGTTGAGCAAAAACTCGCTCAAAAAAGTCACGAATGCCAAAGCTGCTAACTTGGCCTGCATAAAGAACGCGATCGAGAATAGGAACACTGGCAATTTGAGCGAAAAAACTATTGCTATAGTATTGCCTAAAGTCTTTAATGCCTGACGGAAGTGTAAGAATGAGCGATTTAAACAGGTCGGGACGTTTGACTGCGGCTCGGATCGCAAATGCTCCAGTTAGGGAAGAAGCAATTATTGTTACAGGGGCTTGGCACGTCTGCTCGATGAACTCAATTAGCATTGCGATGTAGTCGGCTGGAAGATAATTTTGTTCGGGACGATCCGATCGCCCCCAGCCAATCAAGTCGGGTGCTAACACTCTATACTCTGCTGCAAATGCTGGATACACCTTCGACCACGCGTAGGCAGATGCTCCGCCTCCAATACCGTGGAAGAATATCAAAGTTTCGCGTTCGGGTGGCGTATCGCCCATTCCATCAGTTGCCCAAAGTTCACCTTGGTTAGTGTAATAAGCCATCTTTCCCAAGCTAATTAAAACAGAGCGTTGAACAAAACCGAGTGGAATGAACATGATAAATTCCTCCTCTACACGAACGACATGAAATCGAAACTAGAAAGTTTAATTGCCAAGTTTTGCTAACCAACGGGCAGCATCTTTGGCATGATAGGTGAGAATCAAGTCAGCGCCAGCCCGTTTAAAGCCGAGCAGCGTTTCCATGACCACCCGTTCTTCGTCAATCCAACCGTTGAGGGCAGCAGCTTTCACCATCGAGTATTCGCCAGAAACGTTGTAAGCAGCAACGGGGAGGTTGCTTGCTTCCTTGACGCGCCAGATAATATCCATGTAGGCCAAGGCTGGCTTGACCATTAACATATCTGCACCTTCGGTAATGTCGAGTTCGATTTCTTTTAAGGCTTCACGACCGTTAGCGGAGTCCATTTGGTAGGTTCTGCGATCGCCAAATTGCGGTATTGAGTCGGCAGCATCCCGGAAAGGGCCGTAATAAGCCGAGGCATATTTGGCGGCGTAAGATAATATCGGCGTATCTTGGAAACCGGCTTCATCTAAACCCGAACGAATGGCTTGCACAAAACCATCCATCATTCCCGAAGGCGCGATGATATCTACGCCTGCTTTGACTTGGGAAACTGCTGTTTTTTTAAGCAATTCCAGTGTCGGATCGTTGAGAACGCGCCCAGTTAAATCACCTAATTCCAGATAACCGCAGTGTCCGTGACTGGTGTATTCGCACAGACAGGTATCGGCAATGACGATTAATTCCGGGACTGCTTGTTTGACGGCGGTGGCAGCTTGCTGCACGATGCCGCAATCGTGCCAACCGCCTGTTGCGTCTAAATCCTTGTCTTCAGGAATGCCAAATAAAATAATGGCTGGAATGCCGAGGTCGTAGACTTCCTTGGCTTCTTCCACGATTTTATCTACAGAAAGTTGGTAAACTCCGGGCATGGATTTAATTTCGTTGGCGATCGCCTGACCCGGTACGGCGAACAGAGGGTAGATTAAATCACTGGTTGTCAGGACGTTTTCGCGCACCATCCGCCGCAATTGGGGATGGCTTCTTAGCCGACGCGGGCGATGAATTGGAAACATAGTATTAAAATGAACGATGAAAGGGTAAGGGGTAAGGGGTAAAGGGTAAGGGGTAAAGGGTAAAGCGGCGAGCGAAAAAATCCTTTCCCTTTAATCGTATTTTTCTGTCTCTTCTCTGCCCCCCTGCTCCCCTGCTCCTCTGCCCCCCTGCCTACACACCGACAGGATATTTTTTGAGTTGCAAGAAGTTCCTAGCTACGCTGGACTGTCTGGAAAATTTCAGTCAAAATTTCTGTAGCTCCTTGTTGCCGCAAGTTATGAGCTAATTGAATACCTAAATTTTCTGCTTCGCTAGCAGTGCCTGTAACAGAATCTTTGACTAGACGTTTGCCATCTACGCTGGCGACTAATCCTGTTAATGTTAGATTATTTTTATCCAAGTACGTATTAACACCGATGGGTACTTGGCAACCGCCTTCTAGTTCTCGTAAAAATGCACGTTCGGCTAAAACGCGATCGCGGGTGGGAATGTGTTCGATTGCTTTGAGTAATGACAGCACTTGCAAATCGTCAGCGCGGCATTCAATCCCTAACGCTCCCTGTCCGACAGCGTAGAGAGAGAGTTCGGTGGGCAGAATTTGATGAATGCGATCGCTCATTCCCAATCGTTGCAATCCTGCGGCTGCCAAAATCAGCACATCGTATTCTCCATCATCCAGCTTTGCCAAGCGGGTATTTAAGTTGCCGCGCACATCCTTAAAAGTAAAGTGGGGGAAGTGATAACGCAATTGTGCAAGGCGGCGCAGGGAAGAAGTGCCGATAACTGTGCCTTCTGGCAGTGTATCGATTTGCTTATCTTTATACTTTTCATGCACAACTAAAGCATCTGCCGGGTTTTCTCGTTCTGTTACAGTTGCTAACGCTAACCCCTCTGGCAAGCAAGTCGGCAAATCCTTGAGAGAGTGAACTGCAAAGTCAATCTCTTGATTGAGCATTCCCAATTCGAGTTCTTTGGTGAATAGTCCCTTATCGCCAATCTTGGCTAATGCCACATCCAAGATGTTATCGCCTTGGGTGGACATAGTATGGACTTCAAAGGAAATATCAGGAAAGTGCTTTTGGAGTTGTTCTCGAACCCAGTAAGTTTGTACAAGCGCGAGTTGGCTTTTACGAGAACCGATGCGGATGGTGCGAACGGGAGTCGAGATGTTAGATGAAGCGGGTTGAACTGAAGTCATAACTTTTAGTTAAGATCGTTTGACGAGTAGCTGAGTTGTTTGACTGTCTCGAAAAAGAAAGCAACATTCTCTTCTGGAGTGTTCTGTAAAATCCCGTGACCGAGATTGAGGATGTGCTTCTGGTTCCCCGCTTTACGGATCGTGTCGAGAATGCGATCGCGGATCAGTTCTTTAGTACCAAACAACACGCACGGATCGATATTTCCTTGGACTCCAATATTTGCACCAAGTCGCTGCCGCGCTACTGCCATATCCACAGTCCAGTCCACGCTGACGATATCAACACCCGATTGCGCCATTAACTCTAGGATTCCAGCACTGTTGTTGATATACAAAATCAAGGGCGTATCTGGGTGCGTTGCCTTAACCTGTTGCACAACTCGTTGCAGGTAAGGTAGAGAAAACGTCTGGAAATCTTCAGGACTGAGTTGTCCCGCCCAAGAGTCAAACAGTTGCACGACTTGGGCACCGGCATCAATTTGGTAGCGGGCGTAAACTGCGATCGCATCTGCCAGTTTCCCTAAAAATTGATGCAGCATCACAGGTTCGCAAAAAGCCATCTTCTTGATAATGGCATAGTCTTTCGAGCTTTTACCTTCAATTGCATAAGCAGCTAGCGTCCAAGGTGCGCCCACAAAGCCTAAAACCGTAGCTTGACCGTTCACTTCTTGGCGTAGCGTCCTCAGGATTTGCCGCACGAAGGGTAAAGAAGCTTCGGGGTCGAGGGCAGTCAGTGCCTCTATTTGTGCTTGGGTGCGAATTGGCCGCTCGAATATTGGCCCTTTACTTTCCATAATGTCAAATGAGATACCCATACCAGGCAACGGCGTGAGGATATCGGAAAACATAATCACTCCGTCGGGTTGGAAGGCGCGGAAAGGTTGCAGTGAGATTTCCACGGCTAAGTCAGGGTTTTCGGAGCGATCGCGGAACGAAGGATACTTTTGACGCAAATCTCGATAGACTTTCATGTAGCGACCCGCTTGGCGCATCACCCATACCGGAGGGCGATCGAGTACTTCACCTCGCGCAGCTTGCAGTAACGTATAATTCCCCATACATTTCTCCCTGGATTTAATAATTGTGATTTCAAGACCGAGTATGCAAAATTGCCTTCAATAATTTGTGATTGGCAACAAATAATCCAATCTTGTAGGGTGGGCATCTTGCCCGCCCTCGCTTCCGTTATGGATGGAAGAAATAAGTCAAATCCTCTTCCCTTCTGCCTTCTGCCGACGCTCGCGGACTCGCTAACGCTGCGCTATCCTGCCTCCTGCCTTGTTTTTGAGGAGAAGGTTGGATTAAATTTCCATTCGAGTTGTTTGATTGGTTTTGATAAGGTTTCATACCCCATCCCATTGCCAAACATTTTTGACGAATTTTGCGATAAGCAAGAGATAAATTATCGCAAGGAACGTGAACTTCGTCTGACAACTTATCTGGAACTGCCATCGGATATTCGGACTCAACCACTCCCTTATCTTCCATCACAACTTTGTAAGCTGCCCGTTGAAATATGCCATCAGCCCAAGGGAAAGTTAAAAAACTGCGAAACTGAATTCGCTTGGTAATGGTGGTGCGATCGTCAATAGGAACGTGAACAGTAAAATTAACTAGCTTGCCACGACCGAAGTCAACCACTAAACGCGTGATATTGGGCATATAAAAGCCCAGAGTCACTTTTACATTGGCTTTCAATGGGCGAAAGACAAAGGCGAAAATGTCTTTTGCTTTGGTATAATCTCGAACATTAACTTTGGCGTGACCCTCCCATTCCCCGATATTCAGCTCGTAATCTTCCATTTTTTGCTCTAATGCAAACCCATTCCCGAAAGACTTGGAATGAATAATAGATACGTGAGACATATCCATATCATTCTCTAGCGTGCGGGTGTAGTGAGCGTTGAGTTCGTATTCAAAGAAAATTTTCTGTAGCCTTGGGTCTTCAAATTCTGGCAATGGTGGGATTGGCGGACGTTCTTCTTCTGGTAAATCACCATAAAATAGCCAGATAAAACCGTATTTTTCCTGTATTGGATAGCTATCTACACGAGCATTCTTAGGAATAGGAATTCCGGGTTGATTAGCAGGAATATTAATACATTTCCCATCTGCTTGAAACTTCCAGGCATGATAGGGGCAATGGATACAATCATCTTTTACCCAACCGAGAGATAAGGCAGCACCACGATGGGGACACCGATCTTGGAGAGCTATCAGTTGTCCTTTAGCGTTACGGTAAAAGACTAATTTCTGATTTAATATCCGAACTTGCTTGGGCTTTGTAGTAACGGCGGCGCTAAACTCACAAGCGTACCAGAAGTTTTTTAACATGCTTGCTTCCTGTTATTGCTATTAAGAATCATGGATTTTCTTAAGTTACGCTTTGAGCAATAACTTCCTCAACTTTTGCATGGACTTCAATACTTTCAAGTCTCATTTGAGCAACTTTGATGTTTTTTGCTGCTATCTCTACGGTGCTGATTGATAGAGAGGATGTTTGGGCAACAACATTAGATTGCACCTCTCCCGTATCCAAATTAAACAACACTTGTAGAACCTGGAGGACAAGGCGTTGAGCTTCTAAATCCCGCTGTGTCCGCAGTTGCACCATCGGTTCGTGGAGAATTTTGTTGATAATCCTTTGAGTTAGGGCTTCGACGGCTTCTTGATGTTTTTTAGCAAAATCAGATCCCATACGGGACAAAGCTTTTTCTAACTCTTGTTCGCGAATTTTTTCCATTTTGTCTCGTAAACAGCTAATAATGGAAACAGTTTCTCGCGATCGCAACCAAGTTTGAAATGCGTCTAAATCCTCATGGATTAGTGCTTGCGCCTCTATTGCCATTTGCCTACGACTTTCTTGATTCTGGGCAACAACGGTTTTTAAATCATCAACATTAAACACTTGCACATGAGGTAACTCATTAACGTCGGCATCAACGTTACGAGGCACTGAAATATCAACCAGCATCAAAGGCTGTTCGGGTTGCAATGCAGCTTTGAGTTTAGCTCTATCAAGCAAGGGTTCAACTGAAGCAGTGCTGGTAAAAACCAAGTCCGAAGCTGCAACTAAGGACATCAATTCAGCCAGGGGATAATATTGCACTCCAGCATCACTAAATTGATTGGCCAATTCCTGAGCGCGTTCGAGGGAACGATTGACAATGGAAATTTGAGTTGCGCCTTTAGCGATGAGATGTTGTACCAGTCGCCGAGCCATGTTACCAGCGCCGACAATTGTCACTTGACAAGCCGATAACTTCTCTACTTTGATTTGGGCTAATTCTACTGCCGCAGAGCTAACCGAAACCGCACCCGTACCGATTGATGTCTGCGTTCTCACCCGCTTTGCAGTGGTAACAGCTTGCTTGAACAACTGATTGAGGATGCGTTCGCCCTGATTGTGTTGCTGAACCAATTGGTAGGCGTGTTTAACTTGAGCCAGAATTTGTCCTTCTCCCAACACCAAGCTATCCAAACCAGAAGCAACTTGCATCAAATGTTTAACAGCATCTTGCTGTAGCAGAGTAAACAAATATTGATGTAAATCTGAAAAAGGCAGTTTACTGTACTCGCAAAGAAACTCCGTCACCTCTTGAGATGCTAAATCTATCTTGTTGACAACTACGTAAATTTCTAAACGATTGCAAGTGCTAAGAATGGCAGCTTCTTCAATGTGAGAGTATTTACACAGTTGAGCGATCGCGTTTTCAATTCGCTCTTCTGGAATACTCAGTTTTTCCCGAATTTCAACCGGAGCTGTTTTGTGACTAAGACCTACAAGTGCGATATTCATGTTTCCTCTTTTGAAGTTTGTCTTCTTCTAGAGCCTCGGTCAAGTAATATGGATGGTGAATCAGAGTTGATTTTAAACAAGATGATTCAGAAGTGACTTATACTGCGATCGCAGATTTAGTAGCAACTTCCTTAACAAGTTGGTTTTTCGGTTGGGCAATCTGTTCGTATTCAAAAAAGCCAGAGTTAAATGTTCCTTTGGGATCGTACTTCCTTTTGATTTCATTAACTTTTGGCCAGTAATCGCCAAATTGGCTTTGCCACTGTTGAATAGTAAAATCTATCCAGCAAGTTAAATATCTTTTTCCACCCATTTCTAAACTCAGATTACTGAGCTTTTTCAATTCAGCTAAGATGGGTTGAACTTGCGATTTAGGAATGCTGGGATAAATCCCAAACCCAATAATTAGTTCTTCCTCTTGCGGTAAACGAAACATCGGCATCTTGTTATTCCGGTTTACCAAGCAAAAGCAGCCCATTTGCGCTTTACTAATATCGAGAAAAGAAGGCAACTGTTTGAGAGCCGTTTCCATGTAATTTTTAGCAGATGAGGCTGGAAGAAAAACATCCATCCAAGGGTGAGCGATATCCTTGCTATCTACTTGAATCATGGGTTCGATGAATTTTTCAAACCCCAAGTCTTCAGTATGAATATGACGATAGAAATTTAAGCCAGCAAGGATTTTTTTGTCATCAATAACCTCAAGAGAATTTGCTTCAACAGTAATCCGCAACGTGTAAAACCATTGAATCAAAGGTTGCATTATCCCTGTAGCTCTGGATACTCCTTGCAAACAGGGAACTGGGAAAGATACGAGATGATCGATTCTTTGTTCGGTTACTAAAAGCCTTTTGTCATCTAAAAGAGCATCTAGATTGTCATAGAACAGTAAATAGGTGCGGGTTTGGGAAGGGTAAACTTTGAGTTTGTGCTGAACTTGGGTAATAATTCCAAACTGACCGTAACCGCAAAGTACGTGATTAAAAAGTTCGCTATTTTCTTCAGGCGTACACCAAAGAATATCGCCTTCTGCTGTTACCACTTCTAAACCAAGACAATTATCAGCTTGATTTCCGTAACGAAAAGAGGCTGCACCTATACCACCCGCAGAATGAGTTCCTCCTAAAGAAACACCAAAATAATTGGTTAATACGGGAGGAACTAAACCATCAGGAATACAAGCATCGATTACTTGATTCCAAGAAGTCCCCGCATCAGCTTTAAACCAAAGTTGGTCTTTTTGGATATCTCGAATTTTATCGAGATTCCTCATATTTAAAACGATTCCATCTTGGTTTAAAGACTGACCGCCTAACGAATGTCCCGCAGCGCGTGAAGAAACTACTAATCCTTGTTGAGCAGCATATTTAACAGTTTGGGCAATATCGTTAGCGTTTTGAGGAGTAACAACAACTTGGGGAGACTTTTGGAGTATACCACCAAAATCTTGAGAAACTTCTGTCAAAATTTCTGAAGCGTTGCTGATTTCACCTGCAATCAAATGCTTGAGGTCTTGAATGATGCCATTCATAAAAGTTACGATCCTTTAGAAAGAGACGTTTTTAAAAGGTTCATCCCAATCTGCAATATTTTAGGAGTCAAGCGAATCAAATCGAGAATATGAGAGAACAAGCTGGGTGATTTTTGTGGCTTTACTTCTAACCCTTTGGCAGGTCTTTCATATTTGAACATACAAACGCAATCACCATCTGCCTGCTTGCTAATAATTGCAGCTTTCATCCCAGGAAATGCTCTCCTGGTTGCTTCTTGTTCCATCTCGCAAATAACTCGGCAAGGACTTTCAAGCCCATATTCTTTGGCAATTGAAAGCACCGGACAAACTCGTTGAATTTCTAGTGCAGCATCTTTTCCTGTTTGGGAAATATCTACGACTTGCATTTTGAAGCCCATGATCCGAAAGATCGGAATTGCCTCGGTAAAGCCTTTGGCTATGGTGGTGTTATCAATGAAAGCACCCATGAACGCCTTTTGATGAGCGGGGTAGGCTAACATCATTTGTTCAAAAGCTGCATCTTCTCCAATTTCATCTGCCAGCTTTTTGTAGGCTGCAAATCGATTCCTAAACATACTCACTGCTTTGGAGGAATCCATTTGCATCACATCGTTCATGGTAATGTCGCCAATACCTATAACGTTATCCATTGGCACTTCTCCGTGTTATTTACTCATTTAAATGAATTGGAAAAACGAGGTAATCAATGGGCGATCGCTGCTAGATTTTAAGATAGCGATCGCCATAAACTCTTTTACTCTTAGATTTCTACGATTGACAACATAAATAACAGCTTATCAATCCAACCTTTGATCCCATTCTCAATCAGTTTATTTGTCCAGTTCTCAACCAACTGTCTACTAGAGATTTTTTAATTATGGAGTTTATTCTCTTTACTAATTCAGAACTAGCATGTCCTTGGTGATTCAGTACTAGCATGAAATGAACTCCATAAGTATAGTAAAATCAGCGTCAACGTTAGGTATCTGCTAACAAACATACACAGAAATACAATGTCAACTTCCCGCAATTGCTTGATTGAGAAATAACTCAACCATTGAACTTGTAAAAAATTGCTAATTTCAGTTTTGAAGTTGGCAAATTCAGTTGAATTAGACCAGCGAACTGATTTGTGAATTTTTAGCCAAATACTTGTCGGCAATTTTTCCATAAACACCTTGTTACTTCCTGTTTAGAGGCTATCTCTAAAGAAATGTGAAGAGTAAAATTTAGGCGCTTCTCATACCATTTCACTCAATTATTGATAAGTAGAAGGCAGGAGTTATAAAGTAAAATCCTCAACAGTAAAAGGTTTCACTGGATTGGATTTTACATTTAATTATGTCCGTTTACTTACAAATTACTTTTCTTACTTTCCCTGCGCCTGCTCAAGAAGAATGTCATTTTTATCAATCTTCAGGTGAAATGGTATTAAGACTTGGGTAGCCAACATTTTTTATCGGCTGCTGTTTTCAAATCTGCTGTTGACCGCTTTTACACCCACTGTTGGGGATTTCTCAGTACCTCTAGAAGCTTTGCTTCTTCACTATCAGCAATGGGTTGGTCGTTATAGTTCCAAAACGCTTCTCCAGGCATACAATTGAGGACGCTTTGCGTACTTACAATCCCACTTGTTAGTCCGAATCGAACACCTCTATCATGCAGGAGAATAAATTCGGCATAACGTCCGCGTCTGATGCGCTGCCAATATTTTTGCTCTTCCGTAAACTCCATATCCTTACGTTGTTTGACAATCGGAAAATAGGCAGGGATGAAAGCTTCAGAACAAGTTTTTACAAAGGAAAATAAAGTTTCGGCATCGGAATGTTGTAAATTGTCAAAGAAAATTCCACCTATACCTCTACACTCACTGCGATGAGGAAGATAAAAGTATTCATCACACCACTTTTTCAAGCGTGGATAGAGTTCTGTATCGTGCTGGTCGCAAGCTGCTTTATGTACTTGATGGAAATGAACTGCGTCTTCTTCAAATAAGTAAATTGGTGTTAAATCACCTCCACCACCAAACCACCAAGAACCAGGTTCAGTACCATCACCCAATTGGAAGTATCGATAGTTAACGTGTGCTGTCGGCACCATTGGATTAAATGCATTAATCACAACACTGGTACTCGTAGCGAAGAAAGAAGTACCTTTTTCATCTGGTGCTATAGTTGTTGGGTCAGCCATCACAACATCCGATCCTCGAAAGGTGACACCAGGAGGTAACTCACCTTTCATTGATACGTAGTTGATACCTACTTTTTCAAATACATTGCCGTTCCGTAGCGACTTGTCTATATAGATAGCACCGTTACTGTTTTCACCTTGTACCCATTGCCCTATTTCATCTCTTGTCCAGTGTTGTTCGTGAAGTTTACTTCCATCTATTTCCTCAATAGCTTCGCAAACATTCTTGAACATATCTAACAAAAAACTTTCAACTCTATTACTAATTGGTGGTTGCTTGACTGCTGGGTTTTCAAGAATTTGAACCATGACAGATGACCTCATTGTGACTAAATAATTATTTCCGAAGAAATTTTGGAATTTATAAAAATTGGCAGTTACTTCTCAAGTTTTCAGCTTGGAGTTTCATTGATTAAGTATGTTTGCTTCGTAGCAAAAATCTGGAAAGAAAAGAGTTAGCTTTTCGCGTTAATTACTTTTAGTTTTCGCATTAGCTAAATCTTTTCGTAATCTATCTTTTTCCGTTAGCCAGATTTTTACTAGTGAAGATATAGAATTTTAGGAAAATTATAAAAAAATTATTAAGAAGTAATTGCCTAGCTTGCAGAAGAAAAACAGGATAACTTCAATAACCGTAACTAGTCACACTTAAAATCAATTGTTTGGTAAAATTTTAACTTAACTAAACAATAAGTTATTTTTAGTTAATTTTTAACTTTAACATAATCAATATCTCATTCTTTAGATAGAAGACAAAATATTATTACCGATGATTTACGCTTGTACTGATTTTTTCGCTTTTTCAATATTTAAGAATTTCCAGAAAATAAAATATACAATTTGCTAGAATAATAATCATTTAAACAGGCGATATACACTGTATTTTTGGTAAATAGACCTGCCTTGAAAATAAGGACTGGGACTAAGAAAGTAATTAGTTAAAATTATTCAATATAAAAATAGCTCCTGGAACAAACATACCGTAAGGAGTCATGCTTATTTTTGGTAAAAATCATGGTCATCATTTGCCGTTAGCACTCGATTTTTACCATTACGAGTAAATGAGTAAATATTAACTTAAATGTAAAATATCTAGTTTATCTAAAGCTTATTTGATTGATTTATAATAGTTATTTTCTCAAAAGTTACGTCATTTTTGGGTATTTTTTTGGGGTTTTATCTTGGCAGTTTTCTTGAGGCAATATCCTAAATCATTTAACTTGACACGAATTGTTTCCGAAGTTGGTAATTCTCGATCTTTATAACCAAACTTATCAATTAATTGATGTCTCACTTCAGCCGCAGAAAGACGTGTATACATTCTTTCGCCTTTAAAGTCCGGGTCTACTTGCCTTTGCGAATCGACAATTTTTTTGATATCTTCTAAAAGATTTGGGAGTTTTGCTTCTGCTTTATTACGTCCTCTACTTCGATAGTTATCCATGCAAGTGATACTAGTAGTTAATTCTTTAATTCCTTTACTAATAGTTACGCGATTCCATCCTAACTCTCGCTCCGCTAGAGACTGTCCTCCGTGTCCTAATGCCACTACTGTTTGTGCTATAAATTTACGTTTTTCTGCACCTTTTAATTGCTGTGCGGTTTCCTTCAATAACTTTTTTAGTGAATCCGTTAATTGTATTGGCATCTCTGTTCACCCAAAAATCCAATCATTATTGAATTTACTACAAAAAGGGAGGGAGAGACTGCGATCGCCAATCTCTCCCTCTTTTTTCAGAATTATTATTATCTTTGTATATTTTATTTTCTGGAGTTTGTCGAAAAATACATGTAGTGTTGTCACTACTAAATAACTTTTTTCTTAACTTCACTAGTCTTTACTGGCGAAATTTTTCAGAAAACTTACCCTAGATCACAAAGGACTTTTGAACTTTCGTTTTTGTAACCTGGATGTATAAGGAGGAGCAAGAGGCATATACGGTGATTAAAGGTAGTATGCCGAAAGCGCTTAAGTTTCGGTTTAAAGCGCTCTGTGCACAATATGGATTAAAGATGAGTGAAGTCTTGGAAGTATTAATCAGCGAATGGGTAAAGGCTGATGGCCCAACTTCTTCTTTCATGACTAACACCTTAGATGAAGACCGAGACAATATCACGCATATCAAGGCATACATTCCCTCCTCCCTGAAGATACAATTTAAAGTTCTTTGTGCTCAAAGAGAGGTTATGCAACGCTTTATCCTCTACAACCTTATTCGTGAATGGGTAGAAACAACCCATGAAAGAAATTTGCCATGAATCTATTATTCCGTTCAACTAACATCGACAAACCTAACAAAATTAAGGAATTAAGTCTAAAGAGCAGTAATCCCTTTATTCAACTGATATTTAACAGGGACACTATATCTGAGACTCGCAAGCTTCTAGATAGAGCTATAGTATCTGCTGCCAAAGATACATTACCAAACTGCAAGCCACCTGCCTTAACTCCCTCTCATTGGATCTGGCAACTTGCCGCTTCCTACCATTTAACTCACTCTACTGGGCTATTAATGGAAGAAGCAGCTCGGCGCTTTGCTAGATTGGGACGCTGGAGTTTAGGACAGTGGGCAGCAGAAAAAGCTCGTGAAGAACAAGGTCACGATCGCCTCGCCTTGCTTGATATTCAGTCGATGGGATATGATGCGGAAGCTGTAGTAAAAACACTCCTCCCTCCGAGTGCTATGGCTTTGCTGAGTTTCTTCACTCAGAGCGTACAAGCAGCAGATCCAATTAGTTGTGTTGGGTATTGCTATACGATGGAACGTCTAGCAATGAATATCAAAGCAGAGCATATCCAACTGGTGGAAGCGATACTACCACCTAATACCTATGCTACTCGCTGCCTGCGAATGCACAGTTGTTTAGGTAGTGACGTAAAGCATGTGGAGGAGACAGTTCAAATAGTGGCAGCACTAACTTCAGAGGAGCGCACTAACATAACTGTAGCCTGCTATAGAACTGCACTGTTGTACTTCAACTCGCTTAAGGAGAAGTATATATCAGAAGTGGAATTACAGCAGATATTGAATCAGTTCAAGTTAGATGCCTGTAGTAAGAATAATTCTATTCCTGAAAATATTTGCTAGTGCAAATATCGCTGAACAATGATTAATTTGTTGGCGTTGCAGAGAAAGCTGGATGATTTAGCAAATTATAAAATCTCTTTGCCTGCTTCCCCTGTACAAAAACTGCTTGCCAGAATTTATCCACTTGTTGTGGAACGCCAATTTTTTTAACCAATTCTTAATCACATACTTCAAACAACCTGAGGAAAATACAATGAACGTCGCAATCACAAGCATTGGGCAGCAACTTTTCGCCTGGAAATCTTTCGGATACTTCTTGAAGCACAACTTCGAGACTTGGTTTCAAGTTCCGAATGACGACGAAATTGAACTGGAAGACTTTTTGAAAAATCAATTCGGTCAAGGACTATTTTTTAATATTCCTTCCTCTTTCTAAGCTCTCGTGAGGGTTAAGATAAAGCGTATTTTGTCAATCAGTCAAAATACTCTCTAGCCTTTAGTCGGTGAAAATAGCGATCGCTTGGGCGCGGGCATTCCGCGCCATCACTCAATTATTAAAGCAAATAGTATATAAGTTTTTCATCTTATTTAGATGATTATCTAATTTCAGATCGTCACCTAAATAATTACTAGATGTTAACGCACTATTTACAGTTTTTTAACCTCTCTTTATACAACCATAGCTATATTGCGATTGGTAAGTTTTATTGAATATCTGTAACTTTAACAGAGACAATTGTAGTTTGTTTAAACAAATAAATAGTAACAAATGAAGAAGTCTGATTTTCTCAGGGCTATTCTACCTATTGCTGTACCAACAGCAATATCTTTCACTCTGCTTAATTATCTACAAAAGCCACTAACAGCCCAACCCTCAAGCGTTCATCTAAGAATGGGCAATCCTAGTAATGCTGGCAGTAGTTACAGTAATCTTTTGTTGAGCAAATCTCAATACGCAGTTTCTTACAATTGCTATAGAGGGACACCAAATTGGGTAAGTTGGCAGCTAAACACATCATGGCTAGGAAGCGCACCTCGCCAAGATGATTTTCGTGCAGATACTACATTACCTTCAAGCTGCTACCGAGTCACTTCTTCCGATTACACTGGTAGCGGTTTTGACAGGGGACACATGACTGCTTCAGCAGATAGGACAAATACAATTACCGATAACTCTGCTACTTTTTTAATGACGAATATAATTCCTCAGTCACCTGATAATAATCAGGGGCCTTGGGCTGCACTAGAAAACTATTCTAGAGACTTAGTAAACCAGGGGAAAGAACTCTATATTATTTCAGGCTCCTATGGCACTGGTGGAACTGGGTCGAATGGAACAAAAAATACAATTGCTAATGGTAACGTTACAGTTCCGACTAGAACATGGAAGGTTATTGTAGTATTAAATTCATTAAATTCTGATGCTACCAGCGTCACTAATAACACAAGAGTAATTGCAGTGAATATGCCTAATTCACAGGGAATTAGAAATAATAATTGGACAAACTACAGAGTTAGTGTTGATTCCATTGAAACAAACACTGGTTACAATTTACTCTCTAATGTTTCTTCGTCTGTTCAAAGTGTAATTGAGTCTAGAGTTGACAATTTGTAAGGATACTTACTTCACTTACAACTTAAAGCCTGTCTGTAAATTATAGATAGGCTGATGTTTGATTCCTTAAGTTTCTACAACTTTTGTCGAAATTCCGCCTAAATCTTTATCTGAAGTTTTACCAACAATATAGACATCAATACTTATCGTACCTATGCGATAAACCTTGATATTAGTGAGGCGATCTCTTAATTTTTGGACAAGTGATTTAAACTTTTGCACATTTTGTCGTTGTATTTCATCGTGCCATTCTTTTTCTTGGGCACAGTTCCGAAAAAAATAATCTAGTTCTACTTCTTCAACTGATGTTTCTTGAGGATGTCCTGTTAACTGGAGAAGTTTTTGATTTGTCAAAGGTTCTTGCGCTTGATTAGACCACAAAAAAGCTTCAAAAGGATACTCTGATTCACTTATCATTAACAAACCATCGAAGGCTTGTTTAAGTTTTTCCGTAATGTCGTTAGTCATAAAGATATAAAATCACTCAAATACTACTGTTCTATTACCATATACTAATACACGATTTTGTAAATGCGATCGCACCGCTCTTGCTAATACAATTCTCTCCAAATCTTTGCCTTTTCTCACCAAATCATCAACTTCATCACGATGGCTAACTCGCACTACATCTTGTTCAATAATTGGGCCTGCATCTAAATCAGCCGTGGCGTAATGAGCAGTTGCACCAATAATTTTCACACCACGTTCAAAAGCTCGGTGATAAGGGTTTGCTCCGATAAAAGCTGGTAAAAACGAATGATGTATATTAATAATTTGTGGAAATTGACTAATAAAATCTGCACTAACAATCTGCATATATTTCGCCAATACAACTAAATCTATTTTGTATTTGCGTAATAATTCTAATTGTTGGGTTTCTTGTTCTGCTTTATTATCTTTATTGATGGGAATGTGCTGGAAGTCGATATTAAATTGCTCTGCAACTACCTTTAAATTAGAATGGTTACTAATAATTAAAGGAATTTCAGCAATAAATTCTTTGGCGCGTTGTCGCCAAATCAAATCAAATAGACAATGGTCTTGGCGACTTACCCAAATGGCAATGCGTGGTACTGTATCAGAAAAACGTAATTCCCACTTAGCACCTAAAGGTTGTGCGATCGCATTAAATGCCGGAGCAATAAATTCTCGCGGTAAATTGAACCCATCTAGCTGCCATTCAATCCGGGTAAGGAATAACCCAGCAGCAAAATCTGTATGCTGATCTGCATGAATAATATTACCACCGTTAGAATAGATGAAATTGGCAAATTTAGCCACCAGTCCTCTTCGATCGGGGCAGGAAATCAGCAATGTTGCTGTCGGATTTGTCATGGTAACTTAGAAAAACTAGTGAGATTTGAAGTAGAGTAGCACAGATGTGCTAACCCATTGTGCGTTACCGAAACATACCACAGAAACCGTAATTGCTTATTTACTATTTGTCGGAGTTGGTAAAGGGGTACTGAGTCCAGGTAGCTTCTGACTATTATCTACAGGTTGTTCCCACTCTGATAGTTCCCGATTTACGGCATTTGCAAAATCTGTAGATACTAACAGCACATTTATATTTCCATCAGGTTTAGCAGCAGGGTCAGCTTGAGCATACAATAAACGACCGTTAAAGTTAGATTTACCCAAACTCAACTGATGGCTTTGTCGATTTTTCAGGGTGATATTAATAGTTGCTTGGGGTGGATCTAAAGCAAATTCTCCAAGCTGTTTTGCTGGAGTTGATAAAGTGCGTAGTTTACCGCCGTAGGCATCGCTATTACCCTTGACCAACAAATCCATTAAATAAGAAACAATAGCATCATTTGCTGGCCCAGATATTGGAGATTTGATTAACCACTTGGGCTTACTAGAAGATTCAGGGTTACGTTCCAGATTCAGGGTGAGTTTTTTTGTCTTGACTGTCAAAGACTGCACATCATCTTCTCCAAAAGAGAAAATTTTCTGCTTTTGCTCCTTGATTTCTTCTTGTACAGTTGCACGTCGAATTTCATGGAAGTAAACAAAACCACCTAAACCTAGCGCTAGCAGTATCAAAATTAAAGTTGTTCGTGGCAATTTCATTTTTTAGTCATTTGTCATTTGTCATTTGTCATTCGTCATTTGTCATTGGGCATGGGAGAAACTATTCTTCAGTCTCTACTTGTCACTCCTAACTCCTAACTCTTGTACAGACGCGATTAATCGCGTCTCTACTTCTTACCGTCGTTTCCACCAAATAATAACTGCGATCGCAAATCCAATTAAGGGTAAAACTAACAGAGATGACAATATTAAAAGATTAGCTTGTGTGGTTGTCAGGGTTATCCGCCGATTTTTCGGTTCTTTGGGACGAATGGAAAGGGGTTGCCGATCTTGTTGACTCAGCCAAGTAACTGAGTTGAGGAATACATCTCCATTTAATTGCTGTTGAAACAAACCATCGGTGGCGAAATCGGAATTTCCTAAAACTACTAACCGAGACTCGGTAGCTGTTTGAGATGAGGCAGCAGGGGAAGGAGGGGAAGGAGGGGCAGGGGAGGCAGGGGGAGTAGGGGAAGTAGGGGAGGCAGGGGAGGCAGGGGAGGTAGGGGGAGTGGGGGAAGCCTTGCTTTGAGTGGTTGGTGATGGTAAGGCTTGCGGAGTCTTGGGGGAAGGAGTCGGGCTAGTCTTGTTTTGAGTGGTTGGTGATGGTAGAGGTGAAGGTGTGGGTGAAACTTGGGGAGTGGAAGCAGATTTGGGTGTTTGTTTTCTTGTTAAGGCAACGCCCAAGGTTAAAGGGCCTTTCAGGTCTTTATCTGCATTAAACTCCAATTTTTCGCTTTGGAGGTCGCTTTCTGCCCAACTGCTGGGGTAGGGTTTGGTTCGTAGCAGTGGAGTAGCCTGAACACCAGGCACAGAGCTAATTTCCAGTGGTCGGGCAATCGGATAAAAAGAATTGCCGTTACCGAAATCTTTGGTAATTGGATGTTGTCCATATTCTGTGACTAAGGGCGCAGCAGGGCCAAGTCCCACAACGCTTTCGCCAGAGACATCGACTGCTAAACGATTATCCAGACGAACACCCCACTCTTGTAACAAGCTGTTAAGTTTGGGATCGGTATTAGGATCGATCATCAGCAGTAAATTACCACCGCGATTAAGGTAGTCTTGCAAAGCTTTGACTTCACCCTCAAACAGTCCTCGTTTGGGGCCAGCTACTATTACGACAGCCGCATCTTGAGGAACTTTGGAAGTTTCTCCTAAATTCAGAGGTGATGTTGTGAAATTTTTATCGCCTAATCCCTGAACTGCTTGTGATATTGCATCTTTACCAGGTGAAAGTTGGCGTTCGCCATGACCTTGGAGTAAGTAAACTTTGGCTGTGGTTGAATTTGTTAGTTGTTGCAGGCGACTAGTTAATCTAATTTCTGACAAGCGCTCATTTTCATTTATTGTTTGTACTAATTGCCGTTTATCCCCAGATTCTAAATAAACTTCTCCATAATCTTTGACGCCAAACTTTTCTGCAAGTCCTGGTCTAGCTTGGGGGTCGATATACTCGTATTTAAATTTTGAGCTTTGGCGTTGATAATTTTCTAGTAGTTCTCGGTCTTGGGGATTTTGGTTAATATCAAATACCCATACTTGAACTGGCTGTGGTAAAACCCTTACTAATTCACGTGACTGAGGTGCAAGGGTAAATAATTGAGCCTCTGTTAAGTCTGCCCGTAAGTGATAGCGAGTTCCCAAAAAGTTAATCAATCCCAAAATTGCTAATATTGCCAGAGTTGCCACTAGGGCATTAGTCCCAGCTTGGGTAGAACGACGATTCCACCAGTTACTCTGGTAGCTTTGCCATATTATCCCCAACCCACTGATGACAATTCCTGCAATCAGAAATACTAATGGAATTAATCCCCACTGTTCAGAGATTAACCCAGCTGTTAAGCCGACAGTAATTAGGAATGGGCCTAACCAAAACAGATATTTCCACAGTTTCTTTTTTGCAACTATCTTCATATTATTAGACTGAAGTGAGGAATTAGGAGTTAGGAGTTAGGAGTTAGGAGTTAGGAATTAGGAGTTATTGAGTCTCTGAAACTATTATTCCTTTGTTTCCTTCTCTAGGAGATGCTGCGCAGATACCTCCTTTTCAGTTGGTTTTTTCATTACTTTGCTTAAGTCCTGATGACTTTAACTCCTCACTCCTAACTTTTAACTCATAACTTATATAACTATTGCCTTTGAAAACGCAGTGCATCAATTGATTGAGCTGTAAGAAAGATGCCCAAAAAAATGTAACTGGCAAATAAAATTAAAGCGCTAGTATCAAAAATGCCTTGGATTAATGTGTTGTAATGTTTCAGCAACGATAGATAACCTAAAGCTTCACCTACGGGGCCAGGGACAATTTTGGCGATTAAATCAATCAATAACAATAATAAGATTACTGCAAAGGTAAGAACGGCAGACAAAATTGTGCTGTCTGTTAATGAAGAAATAAACATTCCTACAGATAAAATTGCTGCTGCTAGTAAGATTAATCCAATATGACCCAGTAAGGGAATTGAGGGCGTCATTGGTGGATTTGATCCACTGATGGCGATCGCTTCCAACACTAGCATGGGTGCAACCATTGTGATAAAAAATGTTATCACGCCTAATAATTTACCTACAGCTACCGCCCAATTGGTGATTGGTGAGGTGGCTAAAAGTTCTAAAGTACCGCGCTTCCGTTCTTCGGCATAGAGTCCCATCGAAAGTATGGGCAGAATAAACAACAATAGCCATCCCATACGATCCAAAAATGCCCGAACAAATTCGTAGGGGACATCTATCGGTGGTACTGGTACTCCCAGCTGTTGCCCTTGTGCATCTATTGCCGCAACTCCTACCAATATGCCATCTGGCCCTAGCAAAATCATCACGAAGAATAACCCAGCAATAAACCAAAATATGCCTGCGATCGCATAAGCTAAGGGCGATACAAAATAACTCTGTAACTCTCGGCGATAAATGGCAATAATATTACTCAGCACTATACCCATTTACGCTGCCTCTCCTTCTTTGTCTGCTGCTAAGTCTACCTCAGGATCGAAATTTTTTTCTTCTGTGGTTAGTTGCAAGAATACGTCTTCTAAGGTGGCGTTAACCCGCCGCAGTTCATGTAAACCAAATCCTGCACGCACTAATGTTGTGGCAATATCGCGTCCTGGTTCTTTTCCCGGTTGCGATATCACCCGCAGGTAAGCGCGATTTGACTGGGGTTGATGACCTCCGGCTATAGGAATTGATTCTATTAGGCTCACACCCGCGACTTTTTGCAATACCTGTTTCGCTAGGGCGGCTTCTCCTTCTATTTCCAATTCATAACCAGAACCACCTGTCAACTGAGTCATCAGATTTTCTGGTGTATTAGTTGCCACCACCTTACCGCGATTGATGATGGCGACGCGGCTACAAGTCATACTCACTTCTGGCAGAATGTGCGTGGAAAGAATAATTGTGTGAGTACCAGCGAGGCTTTTAATTAAATTCCGCACCTCAATTATTTGCCGGGGATCGAGTCCGACGGTGGGTTCATCCAAAATGATCGCTGGGGGATCGTGGACGATCGCTTGAGCAATTCCGACACGTTGGCGGTATCCTTTGGAGAGTTTGCGAATAATCGTTCGCCTCTTATCTTCTAAGTTGCAGCGTTCGATGGCGGCTGTCACCTTGTTGGGGCGATCGCCTGCTGAAACTCCCTTAATTCGGGCGACAAAATGCAAAAATCCCTCCACCGTCATGTCTGGATATAACGGCGGTGTTTCGGGTAAATAACCAATGCGTTGGCGCACAGCCAAGGAATTTTCATGGACATCATAACCAGCAATCCGGGCATTTCCATTGGTTGCCGGTAAATAACCAGCCAGAATCCGCATGGTTGTGGTTTTTCCAGCGCCATTGGGGCCCAACAGCCCTAAAATTTCCCCAGGCTCGACGCTAAAGGTGACATCAGTAATCGCTGGGGTAGAGCCGTATATTTTACTCAGATGTTCAACTTCAATCATCCGTATAGTGGCGATCGCAAATTATAGAATACCCAATTATCTTAAATCGCAATATTGAGTATGGGGGACTGGCACAAAGATTGGCTGACAATGGGTAAAGTTCCTGAAAAACCTCTTTAGGGACTTCCAAATAAAAAACATCCCAAATTTTCTTGTGGTATGGGTGTCCTCACGTGTCCCATTTTCAGGATGCCATTAGTGTCAAGTTAAGAGACCTCTTGCAAAAATATATTTTTGCACTCTTAGAGGATGTTTGAAAAGTGGTTGGCTGTGATTTTAGGCACTAACCGATCCCCCTTAGCCCCCCTTTTTAAGGCTACGGTGTATACACAAGTCTGAACTGGCTCAAGAATCTGGGTTTTACCCCACCCTAACCACTGCCCGAATTCAATAAACGATCGCCCGAATTCAATAAACGATCGCCCGAATTCAATAAACGACCGCCCGAATTCAATAAACGACTGCCCGAATTCAATAAACGACTGCCCGAATTCAATAAACGACTGGATTTAAGAAGAAATTCGATTTGTGTGTACACGGTAGCCTTTTTAAGGGGGGAACCGGAATCAAAGTCCCCCAATTTATCGGGGGATTTAGGGGGATCTAGAACGTTTTGTTACCGAGAAGAAAACTTTTCAAACATCCTCTTAGGGAAAAGGGACTCATCTTTATTGGGAAAAGATGTTGAGTTTCTTTACCCTTGTCCCCTTCCCCTTTACCCCGACAAATGCCAAGAAGTCTATTTATCCTCTGGTGAATTCGGCAAACGCTCGGCTAATTAAAAAAGCAGTTGGACGATCTAAATAGGTTATCTCACAACTACAGCCAAGATTTTCTGTTTCTCTCTATCTTTAACCAGATATTATTCGATAATTTTTGTTAGAAGTTAGTTAGTATTTGTATTTAGGATTTCAAATTAGCTAAATAGTGTTATTTATCTTGATGCTTCGAGCTAAATTTTCACTCCACATATCAGACAACTAAAACATTGACCTCTGGCAAAAGAGACTTTTAGAACTCTGCAAAAATCTATCTGTAGATAACTTACTAAAAATCAAAAACTAGCTTAGGGTATGTACAGCCTCAGCAATGAGTATTAGTTTTTCTAAAAACTGTTTCATGCCCCATATTCATTATCCTCAGTTACGGCGTTATGTTCTTGTTGTATTAATTGTCGCACTAGCATTAGTGCTAATGTTAATGCTAGATCCTTGGTTAAGCATGAGTAGAACTCCTTTTCTACTATTTTTTAGCGCTGTAATGTTGAGTGCTTGGTATGGTGGTTTGAAGTCAGGGTTGTTAGCAACTTCATTGTCTGCATTACTGAGCAATTATTTCTTTCTCCCTCCAGCTTATGAGCTGAGTTTTGATTTATCTAATTTTGTGCGAATTGGGTTATTTGCATTGCAAGGATTGCTCTTTAGCATTTTATGTGAAGCATTAAAAACTGCTAAAACAAGGGCAGATGAAAATTTCCAAAAGCTGAGAGTTAATGAAGAAAGATTTCGATTAGCCCTAAATAGTTCAGATATCGTGGTCTTTCAGCAAGACCGCGATTTGCGATATCAGTGGATTCATAATCCTCAAAGTCCAGAAACTGCTGAGGAAATGTTAGGTAAGTCTGATGATGAATTATTTACCGCCTCAGTAGCAGCGCAATTGCAGGCAATTAAGCTAAATGTAATAAAAACTGGTGTTGCAACCCGCCAAGAGGTTTATTTGACAATTGGTCAAGAAAATCGTTACTACGATTTACTAGTTGAACCGCTAAGGGATGCAGACAATAACATTTTAGGTATCACCTGTGCAGGTGTGAATATTACTGAGCGCAAGCAGGCAGAATTAGAAAAAGCCAGGTTGCACCAGGAACTTCAACAAGCTATTGGGCAAAAAGATGAATCTCTGGCTTTACTCAATGCTTGGGTTACTACTTCACCAGTGGCACTAGCTTTTCTCGATCCTGAACTGCGCTACATTCATGCGAATGAAGCGCTAGCTGCTATTAACGGTGTACCGCAAACTCAACATATTGGTCGCACCTTTAGGGAAGTACTACCAGAATGGGCAGCGCAAATTGAGCCTATTTTTCAGCAAGTGATGAAAACTAGGCAGCCCTTACTCAACCAAGAAGTAAGCGGTGAAACCTATCCTCCGGGGGTATATCGTTATGGTCTTGTCAGCTATTATCCGGTGTGTTTGCCGGATGGGCAATTATTAGGAGTAGGCATTAGTTCAATTGATATTACTCAACTCAAACAAACTGAACAAGCATTGCAAGAAAGCGAAGCGAAGTTTCGCAGCGTAGTTGAGTCAAACATGATTGGTATTGGCTTCTGGCATAGAGACGGCAGGATTACAGATGCTAACGATGCCTTGCTGAATATGGTGGGTTATACCCGTGAAGAATTACTTTCTGGAAAACTTAACTGGCAAAACTTGACTCCTACAGAATACCTGCCACTCGATAAGCAAGCACTAGCTCAATTTCAAGACAGCCCCTTTTGCACACCATATCAAAAAGAATATATCCGTAAAGACGGCTCACGCTTGCCGATTTTGGCAGGTGGTAGCCATTTTGAAGGGACTGTAGATCGAGGAGCTTTTTTTGTTCTCGATATTACAGAGCGCAAGCAAGCTGAGGAAAGGCTGCGCTATATCGCCCAAATTAGTAGTGTACTCTCTACTTCGTTAGATTATGAACAAACCTTACAACAAATCGCTAAAATCTCAGTTCCTCAGCTAGCTGATTGGTGTAGCGTTGATATTTTAAATGAAGATGGTTCCATTCGCCGCCTACCCATTGCCCATGCAGACCCATCGAAAGCGGAGTTGGCGCGTAAACTTCAGGAGTATGTGACAGATTACAAGAGTGCAAGTGCAATTACTAGAGTACTGCAAACTGGACAAAGTGAATTGATTTCAGAGGTATCTGACTCGCTATTAGTAGCAACTACTCAGAATCAGGAACACTTAGAACTTGTTCGGCAATTGGGGATGAAGTCTGTAATGATTGTGCCGTTAATCGCAAAAGGGCGGATACTCGGCTGTATTACCTTTGTCAACACCCGATCGGATCGTCGCTACGATCGCACTGACCTAACTTTAGCAACAGAGATTACTCATCGTGCTGCCTTAGCAGTGGAAAATGCCCAACTTTATCGAGACATCCACCAAGCTTTAGTTCATTATGCCGAATCTCTATCTCTTCTAGATGCGCTGCTAGAAGCAGCTCCTATTGCTGTATGCTTTTTGGATCGAGAACTGCGATATATCCGCATTAATCAAGTTTTCGCTGACATTAACGGTTTAACTATAGAAGAACATCTAGGATGCAAATTTAGGGAAGTTTTGCCAGCGATGGCGGCTGAGTTAGAGCCACAGTTACAGCGCGTGTTAGATACTGGAGAACCCCTACTGAATATGGAAATCAGTGGTGAGACAAGAGGACAACTAGGACGTTACGGTTACTGGCTCGGCAACTATTACCCAGTTGATAACGCAATGGGTGAAACGGTAGGAATTGGCATTATTTTGGCAGAGGTGACAGCAGCCAAGCAAACAGAAGTTGCTTTGCGAGAAAGCGAAGAAAGGTTTCGGGCAATGTTCAATCAAGCAGCTGTCGGTATTACTCTAGTAGGGTTGGATGGACGATTTCTGCAAGTTAATCCTGCCCTATGCGAAATTACTGGGTATAGCCATGAAGAGTTAATGCAAATGAACTTTCAGGAAATTACCCACCCTGACGACTTAGAAGTTGATTTGGAAAATGCTCGGCGAGTTTTAGCAAAAGAAATTAGTGGATATTCCTTAGAGAAGCGCTACATCCGCAAAGATGGTTCTATCGTTTGGGCAAACTTAACTTCATCAGCAGTTTGGAATGCGAAGGGACAACCAATGTATGCATTAGGAATTATTGAGGATATTAGCCACCGCAAACGAATTGAAGCCACACAAAACTTTTTAGTCGAAGCCAGCACCTTACTAGCTGCCTCATTGGATTATGAAGTAACTTTAGAAAATGTGGCAAATCTAGCAGTTCCAACTTTAGCCGACTTGTGTATTGTAGATGTCTTCCAGGAAGATTGGTCAAGTAAACAAATTGCGATCGCAATTGCCGATTCCACAAAACTAAACATTTTAGACCAAATCCGTCGGCGTTATCGACCCAGAACCAAAGCCAAACAGCTTGTACGGCAGCTACACTTAGGTATATCTGTCTTTTATCCCGAATTATCTGACTCACATCTTCTTGTGATGTCTGAAGACAACGAACATCTGCAATTACTGCAAAGTTTGGGTATTCGTTCTCTAATGGTGATTCCAGTTCGTTCCCGCGGGCAATTATTTGGAGCAATCTCTTTTTTTACCGCCGAGTCAGGTAGATACTACCAACAAACAGACTTGGCTTTAGCAGAAGATATCGCTCGGCGGGCGGCGACAGCCATCGACAACGCCAGACTCTACCAGGAAACTCAACGGTCTGTCAATCGCACCATACTTTTACAAAGAATAACTGCTGCCTTCTCAGAAGCTTTAACTCCCCAACAGGTAGCTGATGTAGTGGTAAACCAAGGCATTGCCGCCTTGAAAGCTACTGGTGGTTCCGTTGTCTTACTTACTGAGGCAAATACTACCCTAAATGTTGTGCAAGCAATTGGCTATCCGCAAACGCTGATAAATACTTTGACAACTTTTCCGATTACAGCACCTAACCAAATAGCAGAAACAGTCAGAACTGGGCAGCCGATTTTTTTAGAAAATTTAGCAGCCATGATTGCTAGATATCCCAACTTAGCAGATGTTGTGACTGTTATGGCGAATAATGCCTGGGCTTCCATTCCCTTGGTGGTAGAAGGTAAAGTAATTGGCGCACTGGGATTAAGCTTTACTACTGGACAAATATTTAATGAAGAAGACCGGGGATTTATGTTGACACTGGGACAACAGTGTGCGCAAGCGATCGCCCGCGCTCAACTTTACGAAGCTGAAAAGACTGCCAGGGCAGAAGCCGAGACAGCCAACCGGATTAAGGATGAATTTCTCGCTGTGCTTTCTCACGAACTCCGAACTCCCTTGAATCCAATTTTAGGGTGGGCAAAGTTACTCAGAACCCGCAAGTTCGACGAAGCTACTAAAATCCGGGCATTGGAAACAATCGAGCGGAATGCCAAGTTACAAACCCAATTGATTGGAGATTTACTTGATGTTTCCCGGATTTTGCAAGGTAAGGTTAGGTTAAATCTCCATGCAGTGGATTTGAAAATAGCGATCGCATCTGCATTAGAAACGGTGCGTTTAGCAGCAGAAGCCAAATCGATTCAAATTCAAATCATCTTAAGTAATGATATCGGCAAAGTTCTCGGCGATGGCGATCGCTTGCAACAAGTGATCTGGAATCTCCTCTCCAATGCCGTTAAATTCACACCTACGAATGGACTTGTAGAAGTGCGTCTAGAGCAAGTTGGTTTAGATGCCCAAATCCAGGTAATTGATACAGGTAAAGGAATTAACCCAGAATTTTTGCCCTACGTCTTTGATTACTTCCGGCAAGCAGATGCTAAGACAACCAGAGTATTTGGCGGATTGGGATTGGGACTGGCAATTGTGCGTCATCTGGTAGAACTTCACGGTGGCACAGTTCAGGCAGAGAGTCCAGGTGAAGGACAAGGAGCTACCTTCACAGTTAAACTACCTTTGCTCAAAAATTCTCAGTTGCGAGTTAGAAGTAGTGAGGCTTCTCAAACAGAACTCAGTACTGACGAGACATTACTGGCTGGAGTACAAATCCTGCTTGTGGACGATCAAGCCGATGTGCGAGAGTTTTTTAGCTTTGTGCTGGAACAATATGGCGCGACAGTAACAGCAGTTGAATCAGCAGATGAAGCGCTGCAAACATTAGTGCAATCAAACCCAGATATCCTCTTAAGCGATATTGGAATGCCCTTCATGGATGGCTATATGTTGCTGGGCGAAGTGAGAAAATTACCACCAGAGCAAGGCGGACAAATTCCGGCGATCGCTTTGACTGCTTATGCAGGAGAAATTAACTACAACCAAGCAATGGCAGCAGGATTTCAAAAACATCTACCTAAACCCGTCGATCCAGCAGATTTAGCCGCAGCGATCGTTAGTCTCATTGGGCGCACTTCACCTTCAGAGTAAATAAACTCTTCAATTTCTCTTCTTTGCTTTAGAAATTAAATATATATTTTTTATTTTTCTTTAGAAATTTGCCATTTGCAAATTGATGTTATAAATTAATGCTCAGGTTTTAATCAGAGATTTATTTACCAATGAAAACCCAACAGTTCAGTTCAACAACCCTAGAAAATAGACCTACCAAGACGAAAAAACAGTCTTTTCTTGGTAAGAGTATTGGTACTCCCAAAGTATCATTTCGTAAATCCTATAAAATAGTCCAACAACATGAGTTACTTAGTGACTGGGAACACGCGAGTTAATTTAGTAACGTACTTACGATCTAAATTCATGTACTACTCTCGGTATCCAGTCAGACATTAAATGATACCAATTTTCTGTGAAGTTGCACTTAATAACGAGGTGATGATATAATCCCATGCACAAATAGAAGCGTAATTTACCGCCGTAGGTCTTACCCTGAGCCTGTCGAAGGGCATCGCTTCTGCTGAGATGGAACCCTTGAACCTGTTTTAACTTCCGTCTTAATTCATCTTTAGGCCCCTCGTTTATTCACCATCAAATTTTCTTAACACCTTGGTATCAAGAAATGGAAAAGTATTTAGTCACCAAAGAAGAGATTGAGTCTTATGAAGGACTAGAAAAAACACATTTTCTCAACTCCAATGCTCGCAGACTAAATAAGTCTTTAGGGGATTTGACAGGTTTAAAAAATATCGGTTTCCACATTATTGAAGTAGAGCCTGGACGTGAATCAACGGAGCTTCATATGCACTATCACGAAGAAGAGTGCGTATACATTCTTGAGGGAGAAGCTGAAGCCACAATTGGAGAAAGTGTTTATCCAGTTAAAGCAGGAGATTTTATTGGATATCGTGCTGGTGGTAAGCCGCACAAGCTGAAAAACACGGGCAATTCTATATTCAAATGCATAGTAGTTGGTCAAAGGCTAGACCATGATATCGGTGATTATCCAAATTTGCAGAAGCGTATATATCGGAGCAAAGGTTTAAAGTGGAATCTGGTCGATATGGAAAATATAGCTGAACCAGTAGCAGGTAAGAAGGTATAACAGGTAGAATGCATTTCCTCATGATTTCTTTGGCTCTATTGCCATGAGCCAACAATCTGAGTATTCTCCTTCATGCAGTTCATGTGTTGGCAATAGCTTTACTTTCACAAAACCACATTTTTCATAACAGCGAATAGCACGATAATTGTCAACGTGCGGATCTATGACAATTTTCTGAGCTTGACACTGTTCAAAAAGATAGTTGATAAATACTGATAGCATTTTTGTACCAATTCCCTTGTTCCAATAGTCGGTTTCGCCGATGAACAAGTCAATCGCATACACACGATCGGTTTGGTCGAGATGATACAATTGTCTATCAGTTTCCGATAAGTCATTAAGTGTACAATACTGCAAATAACCAATGGGAATATTTTGATAGTAGAGGAGGCAAGGAATAACCGCCTCATCTCCCCTAACCATCGGTTTGTACGTTTCTATAATTCTTTCTAAAGGAAAAAAATTATCTCTTCCTTCATAAAATTCTAAAACTTTTGCATTAGTTAACCATTTTGCCATCAACTCATAATCATACATTTCATCTTGCATGAGACGAATAAATATTTCGCCTTTTCTAATCAGCATATCTTGTATATAGGAATCCGCTTTGATTCGGAGAAATTATTTGCGTAGGGAGGGAATAGGGAAGAAGGAATAAATGTGTACTGAGTTTTTTCACGCAATCAAATACGAGTTCTATAGACAGAATATTTTTTATAGCAGCTATTAATATAAGTTGTCAAAAACATCTATATTCTGACATAAGTTTTGAAAAAAAGAGGAATTTTATCTCTGTTTTCTAAGAATAAAATTCCCCTTAAACCCTTATAAGACCCTTGAGATTAGATAGTTATCCACAGGTGAGATTTATTTAGTTCCCACCAGATACAACAGCTTTATTATGTATCGCAGTGTCTTCAGGCTTTCTCTGCCATTTACCATCATTGCCTGGTTCGTATTCATTTTTTACACTATTCCAAGCAATATCACGCGCACCCTCTTCACTCGAACCATTACTTTCAGCAGCATTAAATGCCGCAATAAAAATCTGTTGTGCGTGTTCAGGCAGTTGTCCTTTGATTTCTTCCGTTAATTCATCTATTTTGTTATAAGGCATGAACTTACTCCGAATTATCTCAACTTGAGTCCATGCTAAAGAACAGGTAATCTAATTTCCTCCTTCTCTAAGTAGAGAAGCAAATAATCATACTTTTGGCTGAGTCAAACAATTTTTAAATCAGCGATGCAATAATATTAATACTCATAGCTAAAATGGTGGTATTGAAAAAGAAAGATAATATGCCATGTAACAGAGTCAAGCGTCTCATATCGGGTGATGTTGTCTGCACATCTGAAACTTGACTGGTCATGCCGACTACAAATGAATAATATAAAAATTCCCAGTAGTCTGGATAGTCGTTATGAGGAAAATCTAAACCTCTAGTGATTTCTTTACTATGATTACGATTAATATATTTATAATAACTGTGCGCATATTGCACTGCAAACATCGTATGCACTAATAACCAGGAACCGATAATGGTCATAATTGAAAGTACAACGTGTAGGGTAAGCTGAATTATTGACAATCCTTTTTTATCAAGTAAAAACCCAATAGCTAAAACACTGGCACAAGCCGCAGCGATTACCAGCATAAATATAGCCAAATGTCCTTCATATTCACTCTCAGCATAACGGCGAATTTTTTCTGGGTTAGCCTTAATCATTTTCCACCACGTTATCGCTAAGAAAAAGTCAATACCGGAGTTCCAAGCACAGAGAATGCGAGTAGGTAAGTGTAGAGAATGCGGCAGGATTACTGAAAATAATACAGCGAGTCCGACAGCAATAATTAATCGGGGTCGAGAGTCAAAGTTTTTAAATAAATTAAATTTCACAAATATTGCGATCGCAGAGTTTAACTAATTCGTAATTCATAACTTGTGGTGAAACACTACACCACATTACACAATCGTCATTCCAGATTTTACTAGGGTTTGAATCCACATAAGTAGATGGACAAAAATATTTACAACCATTGCAAACTCAGTGAATCAATCCAATACTCTGCAAATGTTTCACTTGCAATGACATTGTGTAATTAATTTTGTCCAACTACTTCTTTCTCTTCCCAGTCTTTAATCTCCAGCCCTTAGTTCAATTAAAAATTATTGGAACTTGGCTCTAATCGTCTCTATGCGTTTACGATTAACACCCAAATCACTTTGACCTAAACGTGAAGCTGAACGCACATGGATAAGATTTGCAGTCCGGTCTAGATAGAATTCTACATCATCGACAAATCCCAGTAAAGCACTTTTAAATTCTGCATATAAATAATCTTTACTTTCGCTAATGATTTTGGTTCTTGGTAAAGACTCAATAATCTGTTTAAGATTAGTAATCGCTTGTTCTGGAGTAGATGTAAAAGTCAGTGGTGCAATTTGATGAGATGCATCTGTACTCTGACTAGAAACGCAATTGGGGGAATTAGGACAGGGTGTTAATTTACCGTTGCTAATACCTAAATTATTTGGTCGTTTGCCAGTAAAAACCATAATTATGTCTCCGGGTGAGTGAATAAATATACTCTCACACATTTGTTTGAATCACTGTAATATTTTGGCGTAATCGCATCTTCTAGCAAATGACAGATTCACTAAAACATCGGTGATGCGATCGCTCTTTATGATTCAATACGCTTGGGTTAGCGCCAAAAACCCAACATTTTCATAACTTTGTTAGGTTGCGCCTTGCTTTACCCAACCTACAATTTTTCATAAAAAAACCTGTATTCTTTGCTCAATAAAGCTTACAGGCTATATTACACCTATACCAAGTTACTTCAGACTAGGCGATACTCAAATTAACTCGGACAATCAAATCGTTGTAATCTCGATCGCCGCCATTAGCCAAATCCTCAAAGCCAAAAGCGTTATTCCCTAATAGGCGAATATGATCTGCTTTGTCAGTGTTAGCACCCAAGAAGGAGAAGTAAACTGCCGGATCGTTATTGGTATTGCTATCAAGAATTGCATCAGTCCCGGCATTAACGATGATAAATGGGACGAAAATAGCACCAGGTTGGAAATTACCTGTGAAAGTTGCTGTACCTTCGTTAGCTACACTCAAATCAATACCAGCGACACGGTGACTAATAGCTGCCTGAGTATAACCCGCCTGTCCAACCAGCACATCTGCTGTACCATCGCCATTGGTATCGATGCCACCATTCTCATCAGTTATCTGATAAAAGCCGACAAAGTTGTTAAAAGCTGCTTCTCTATGAACTACAAATTCGGCTTTCACCAATTGTTTCACATCCCGTAAATCAATTAGTTCGGGTTCATATTTTCCTTGAAGACCAGTACCTAGAGGTGGATCTTGCTCTGTTGCTGCAATCTTGACAACCAAATTCTGGAAGTTGAGAGAGAACCCTGTATCATCCACATTCGTATCCGAGGAAAAAAGCACCTGAGAAAACGGGGTTTGTCCAGATAGCACCGCCTGAGTAGTGCTGCTACGGATTAAATAAAATCTTAGGTTGCTCTCAGAATTGAATTCCAGTAACCTGCTGAGGTCAGTGGGATTAAAACCATTCGGTAGTTTGGCAAGAGATGAAAGAAGCACTGTTGCCCGTTGCAGAGCTAGTTCGGTGTAATTTGCAGCACCAGGGGCTACGCCATTAATCCTACCTTCTGCATCGTCAACGACAAATACACCCAGTTCATTGACTTCTTCAGAGGTGTTGCTTTTTATCTTGACTGAGAGTTTGGCTTTTTCACCGTTAACTTGATTTCTTATAGTAAAGATATCACCTGTAATTCTTGTAAGTAGGCTGGTTGATTCAGTCTCAGCAGTAATCCCTTGAGCAACGGTAAGTGCAAATACATCACTAATTTCAGCCCCAACCGAATCCTTGGCGGTAACTTTGATGTTCAAGCTACCCAAGTTATTATTCGTAGGAACGCCGCTGAAAGTACGCTTATTAGGATTGAAGCTTAACCAACTGGGTAGTGGGTCGCCGTTGTCTAAGGTAGCAGTATAGGTTAGCGTATCTTCAATATCTACATCGCTAAAGGTGTTTTCAGGGATGGTGAAGTTAAAGGTAGTTTCTGCCGTAACTTTTTGGTCAGCGATCGCCTGCTCTACAATTGGTGGATTGTTAGCTTTAGCAATTGTGAGTGCAAATACATCACTAATTTCAGCAAGAGCTGGATCTGTGGCGGTGACTTTAATGTTTAAGCTACCCACATTATCATTCGTAGGAGTGCCGCTGAAGGTAAGCTCGTTAGCATTGAAGCTTAACCAACTAGGTAGTGGATCGCCATTGTCTAAGGTAGCAGTGTAGGTCAGGGTATCTTCAAGATCCACATCGCTAAAAGTGTTTTCAGGAATTGTGAAGTTGAAGGTAGTTTTTGCTGTGGCCTTTTGGTCAGCGATCGCCCGATCTACAATTGGCGCACTATTGAACTTAGCAACTGTCAATACAAACACATCACTAACTTCATCCCCAGAAATATCCTTGACAGTGACTTTGATATTCTGATTACCCAAATTCTCCATCGTTGGAGTACCACTAAAGTTCCGGGTAGCAGAATTAAAAGTTAGCCAACTGGGCAGTGGATCGCCGTTTTCGAGAGTAGCAGTGTAGGTGAGGCTATCGCCAGCATCAATATCAATGAAGGTATTTTCTGGGATCGTAAAATTGAACTGCGTATTTATGAGTACCTTTCGATTAGCGATCGCCTCAACTAACTCTGGTGCATCGTTAACGTTCTTAACAGTAAGTGCAAAATCATCACTGACTTCAACCCCAAAAATATCCCTAGCAGTAACTTTAATGTTGAGGCTACCCACGTTTGCATTTAAGGGAGTGCCATTAAAGGTTTTGGTAGCAGCATTGAAGGTTAACCAACCAGGTAAAAAATCGCCGTTTTCGAGAGTGGCGGTGTAAGTGAGGCTATCGCCAGCATCGACATCAATGAAGGTGTCTTCTGAGAAAGTGAAATTGAAAACCGTGTCTTCTATTGCTTCTTGGTTTGCAATTTCGTTCATCACCTCTGGCGCATCGTTGACGTTGTTAACAGTGAGCGTAAACACATCACTGATTTGAGCAAGAGCTAAATCCGTGGCAGTAACTTTAATGTTGAGGCTGCCGACATTTGCATTTAAGGGAGTGCCACTGAAGGTTTTGGTTGCAGCATTAAAACTCAACCAACTCGGTAAAGAGTCACCGTTTTCGAGAGTGGCAGTGTAGGTGAGAGTGTCGCCAGCATCGACATCCTTAAAGGTGTTGTCTGGGATAATGAAGGTAAAAACTGTATCTTCTGTTGCTTGTTGAGGAGCGATCGCCTGAAATACCTCTGGCGCATCGTTGGTGTTGTTAACAGTGAGCGTAAACACATCACTGATTTGAGCAAGAGCTAAATCCGTGGCAGTAACTTTAATGTTGAGGCTGCCGACATTTGCATTTAAGGGAGTGCCACTGAAGGTTTTGGTCGCAGCATTAAAACTCAACCAACTCGGTAGAGAGTCGCCGTTTTCGAGAGTGGCAGTGTAGGTGAGAGTGTCGCCAGCATCGACATCAATGAAGGTGTTGTCTGGGATAGTGAAGGTGAAAAGTGTGTCTTCTGTTGCTTGTTGAGGAGCGATCGCCTGAAATACCTCTGGCGCATCGTTGACGTTGTTAACGGTGAGTACAAAAACATCATTCGCTTGGGCGCCAGCAGTATCTTTAGCAGTAACTTTAATGTTGAGGCTGCCGACATTTGCATTTAAGGGAGTGCCACTGAAGGTTTTGGTTGCAGCATTGAAGGTTAACCAACTCGGTAGAGAGTCGCCATTTTCGAGAGTGGCAGTGTAGGTGAGAGTGTCGCCAGCATCGACATCAATGAAGGTGTTGTCTGGGATAGTGAAGGTGAAAAGTGTGTCTTCTGTTGCTTGTTGGTTAGCAATTTCATTCGCCACCTCTGGCGGATCGTTGACGTTATTAACGGTGAGTGTAAACACATCACTGATTTGAGCAAGAGCTAAATCCGTGGCAGTAACTTTAATGTTGAGGCTACCCACGTTTGCATTTAAGGGAGTGCCACTGAAGGTTTTGGTTGCAGCATTGAAGGTTAACCAACTCGGTAAAGACTCACCATTTTCGAGAGTGGCAGTGTAGGTGAGAGTGTCGCCAGCATCAACATCCTTAAAGGTGTTGTCTGGGATAGTGAAGGTGAAAACTGTGTCTTCTGTTGCTTGTTGAGGAGCGATCGCATTCGCCACCTCTGGTGCATCATTGGTGTTATTAACAGTGAGTGTAAATACATTACTCGCTTGAGCTTGAGCAATATCCTTGGCGGTAACTTTGATGTTTAGGCTACCGACGTTTGCACTGACGTTTTCATTTAAGGGAGTACCACTGAAGGTTTTGTTAGTAGCATTGAAACTTAACCAACTCGGTAGAGAGTCGCCATTTTCGAGAGTGGCAGTGTAGGTGAGAGTGTCGCCAGCATCGACATCAATGAAGGTGTTGTCTGGGATAGTGAAGGTGAAAAGTGTGTCTTCTGTTGCTTGTTGAGGAGCGATCGCCTGAAATACCTCTGGCGCATCGTTGACGTTGTTAACGGTGAGTACAAAAACATCATTCGCTTGGGCGCCAGCAGTATCTTTAGCAGTAACTTTAATGTTGAGGCTGCCGACATTTGCATTTAAGGGAGTGCCACTGAAGGTTTTGGTCGCAGCATTAAAACTCAGCCAACTGGGGAGTGGGTCACTGTTTTCGAGAGTGGCAGTGTAGGTGAGAGTGTCGCCAGCATCAACATCAATGAAGGTGTTATCTGGGATAATGAAGGTGAAAAGTGTGTCTTCTGTTGCTTGTTGGTTTGCAATTTCATTCGCCACCTCTGGCGGATCGTTGACATTGTTAACGGTGAGTGTAAACACATCACTGATTTGAGCAAGATAAGTATCCGTAGCAGTAACTTTAATGTTTAAGCTACCCACATTCTCATTTAAGGGAGTGCCACTGAAGGTTTTGGTTGCAGCATTGAAGCTTAACCAACTGGGGAGTGGATCGTCGTTGTCGAGAGTGGCAGTGTAGGCGAGAGTGTCGCCAGCATCGACATCCTTAAAGGTGTTGTCTGGGATAGTAAAATTGAAAACCGTGTCTTCTGTTGCTTCTTTGTCTGCGATCGCCTGAAATACCTCTGGCGCATCGTTGGTGTTGTTAACGGTGAGTGTAAACACATCACTGATTTGAGCAAGAGCTAAATCCGTGGCAGTAACTTTAATGTTGAGGCTACCCACGTTTGCATTTAAGGGAGTGCCACTGAAGGTTTTGGTTGCAGCATTAAAACTCAACCAACTCGGTAGAGAGTCGCCGTTTTCGAGAGTGGCAGTGTAGGTGAGAGTGTCGCCAGCATCAACATCCTTAAAGGTGTTGTCTGGGATAATGAAGTTGAAAAGTGTGTCTTCTGTTGCTTGTTGAGGAGCGATCGCCTGAAATACCTCTGGCGCATCGTTGACGTTATTAACGGTGAGTGTAAATACATCACTGATTTGAGCAAGATAAGTATCTGTGGCGGTAACTTTGATGTTTAGGCTACCCACGTTTGCATTTAAGGGAGTGCCACTGAAGGTTTTGGTTGCAGCATTAAAACTCAACCAACTCGGTAGAGAGTCACCATTTTCGAGAGTGGCAGTGTAAGCGAGAGTGTCTTCAGGATCTTGATCTTGGAAGCTATCTGAGATTGTGAAGTTGAAATTTATGTCTTCTGGAGTCTCTTTGTCTGCGATTTCCTTCACTAGTACTGGATTTTGGTTAACCCTGTAACGTGCCACAGCAAAGTTATTGGCGCTTATTCCCGCGACTATTATCGTACCATCGTGTTGGGTGAGAGCATAGGCATTATCAGTAGTCTTTGTGCCGATATCAGTAGTGATAATGCCAGTAGTATTGAAATCAGTGTCAAGAGTACCATTGCTGTTGTAACGTACTAAAGCAAAGTTATTGTTACTCGAACCCGCCACAATAATTTTGCCATTAGCTTGCACGCTAACGCTGTAAGCTATGTCAGTACCGCCCAAGTTAGTAATGACCTTGCCAGCAGTACCAAAGCTGGTGTCGAGACTTCCATTGCTGTCGTAACGTACTACAGCAAAGTTATTAGTACTCACTCCCGCTAACAGAATCTTGCCATCATCTTGCAGGGCAATGCTGTAGGCGGTGTCTGTGGTATTAGTACCAATATCAGTAATGACCTTGCCAGCAGTACCAAAGCTGGTGTCAAGACTTCCATTGCTGTCGTAACGTACTACAGCAAAGTTACTACTACTCACTCCCGCTAACAGAATCTTGCCATCGTCTTGCAGGGCAATGCTGTAGGCTATGTCAGTACCGCCCAAGTTAGTAATTACCTTGCCAGCAGTACCAAAGCTGGTGTCGAGACTACCATTGCTGTTGTAACGTACCACAGCAAAATCATTACCGCGCTTTCCTGCCACCAAAATCTTGCCATCGTCTTGCAAGGTAATGCTGTAGCCTATGTCAGTACTGCCCAAGTTAGTAGTAACCTTGCCAGCAGTACCAAAGCTGGTGTCGAGACTACCATTGCTGTTGTAACGTACCACAGCAAAGTTACTACTACTCGCTCCCGCTACCAGAATCTTGCCATCGTCTTGCAGGGCAATGCTGTAGGCTATGTCAGTATTGCCGAAGTCAGTAGTGACTTTGCCATCACTATCAAAGCTAGTGTCGAGACTACCATTGCTGTTGTAACGTACTACAGCAAAGTTATTATTACTCACTCCCGCTACCAGAATCTTGCCATCGTCTTGTATGACAATGCTTCTAGCAATGTCACTGGTATTAGTACCAATATCAGTAGTGACCTTGCCATCACTATCAAAGCTGGGATCGAGAACTACAGATAGAATTGAAGCGTAGGCTGTTATTACTTCATGCCCAAACGCTAAACGAGGAACAATAGGTGCTGTAGAAACCTCCAGTTCCCAATCACCACCTAATGCAGCACTCCCTGTCAAGTCATCAGAGGCAGCTACTACTGCACCTGTCAATTCGCTCAGACAGCGTATAAACAATACACCTGGCTCGGTTTGAGCGACTTTGCAACCATATAGCAGTAGTTGTGCGTCTTCACCCAAAGCATTTGCCCAACCCATAAGTTGGGCTGCGTAACGATTGAGCGTTTCGTTGTTGAGTTGACTGTTGCCCAAATAGATGCACCCAGGTGCGCCGTGGGAAACAATGTGCAGACTATTGACTTTCTGATGAGACTCTAGCACTTGACTAATTTGCTCAATGCCATCTTGGTTGGCATCTAAGACTACAACTGAGGTATCTGGTAATACACCCATCACCAGACTTTGGTAGTCATCAACCTGTGGGTCAATAAAAACTAGGCGAGTAGGATACAAGTCTAAAGTTGGTTTAATATTAATGCTGTTAGATATTTTGTGTATAGTAAAATTTTTATTGCTACTATGCTTTATCATAATTTTCCAAGAGTAAATCCCTGATATTTAGCTAAAATGAAACTTTTTGCAGATCGTTTCTTGTAGTTGCTTTCACTTTCAATTTAGGAATAAAATAAATCCTTTCCCTCGGTAAATCCACTAGTTTAATTAATGAAGATTTAGAAATTTTGGGCATAGAAAGTAGCTGAAACTTTTGATAAAAAAACTCAGTAAACATCTATATACCGACGTTGCATATTTGCGAGATGATTTAGCAACGTCCAAATTTTCCCTTAGTTTCCGCTGCTTGCCTTAATTCATACCACTGTTCTGCAATACCCTATTCCCAGATTTCCTGTTCCCTCCTTAGACAAGTAAGTTCAGGAATCAAATCGGATTCCTATATGATCCGGTAAGTATCGTCTAAATGAAAAGAGATTTATGACGCAAACAATTTCAATTAACGACTCCGGGCGCTTGCAACTCACGCCGCTAGAAATCCCATCCCGTCTGCTGTTGGGGCCAGGGCCATCTAATGCCCATCCCACAGTTCTCCAAGCGATGAATACTTCACCCGTTGGGCATCTTGACCCAACTTTTCTCGCACTTATGGATGAAATTCAGTCGTTGCTACGGTACGTATGGCAAACAGAAAACTCACTTACCATTGCAGTCAGCGGTACGGGAACAGCTGCAATGGAAGCAACCATTGCCAATGCTGTAGAACCCGGTGATGTAGTTTTAATCGGTGTAGCTGGTTACTTTGGTAATCGCCTTGTGGATATGGCTGGACGTTATGGCGCTGATGTGCGAACCATTACCAAACCTTGGGGACAAGTCTTTAATTTGGATGAACTCCAAACTGCCTTAAAAACTCATCGTCCAGCTATCTTAGCTCTAGTTCATGCCGAAACTTCCACCGGCGCACGTCAACCCTTAGAAGGAGTCGCTGATTTGTGTCGTGAATTTGGCACTTTGTTATTAGTGGATACGGTGACAAGTTTGGGCGGTGTTCCCTTGTTTTTGGATGCTTGGGGAGTTGACTTAGCCTATAGTTGTAGCCAAAAAGGGTTAGGTTGCCCGCCTGGTGCTTCTCCTTTTACAATGAGTGCGCGTGCAGTTGAGAAATTGCAACAGCGGCGAACGAAAGTTACAAACTGGTATTTAGATATGTTGTTGCTGGGTAAGTATTGGGGTGCTGAACGCACCTATCACCACACAGCACCGATTAATTTATACTATGCATTGCGGGAAGCACTACGTTTGCTTGCAGAAGAGGGATTAGCAAATTCCTGGCAGCGGCATCAAAAGAACGTAGAATATCTCTGGGAAGGTTTAGAGAATTTAGGACTGAGTATGCACGTTGAGCAAGAGTATAGATTACCAACGCTTACCACTGTCCGTATTCCAGCCGGGGTAGATGGTAAAGCGATCGCACAGCAGTTACTCAATGAACATAATATTGAAATTGGCGGTGGTCTTGGCGAACTCGCGGGTAAAGTTTGGCGCGTAGGATTGATGGGCTTTAATAGTCGAAAGGAAAGTGTTGACCAACTTTTAGCCGCACTGCGGCAGGTTTTGCCTAAGTAGTTTTGATATATGGTGCGTTAACAGTAGCTTAACGCACCTGAGAAAAAGAGCATCGGGCTAACTTCACTGCGAGAAAAAACCAACAACCAGCAGAGGCAAAAGTATTAAAACAGATACAATCAAAACCAGAGTTGCCGGCTCAACTTTAATATGGTTATTCTCTGGATCGCGCATTTGGCACTCTCTCGAACAATAAATATATTACCTAAGCCTAAATGATGGTTATTTTTTTTCCAACCCCAAGAGGTTGAGAAGTGTAAACTTTTTAGCCCATCAGCTTATTTCTTCCAAGGCAATTTAGTCCCCATTTCAGTTAAAGCTGAGAAGATAAGATACACAATGAGTAACCCAGCCGCCGCAAAGAAAGCGAGTAAATCGTTATCCATAAATGTCCCACACTAAAACTTCGCTAATCATAGCGGAATCATCTAATCTTTAGCATTTTTCTGAGTCTGCAATCTTTGATCTTCTGGGTGCAAACTGTACCAGCCATACCAGTGACGAACTGCTAGCCAAACCGCTGAAAGCAAACCCGCCAAACTAAGGGTTAGTCCGCTAAACGGTACTAATAATCCAAAAATAGGTAGCACTGCTCCAGCAATAGTAGCCACGATCGCAGCCAAGGAAGCACTGCGGCTAGCTCCCAACCCCCATGTTAAAATTAGTAAAATGATGGAAATTAAAGTCCAAGCCAACTGAGCATTGATAACGCGAGCTAGATAGGTCAAAGTTAACAGACAAGCAAAGAAAATACTAGCAGCGATCGCAATATTTCTAAAACTCATTGGTAGTGACAAATATAACAATAATATCCACCACAAAAATATTGCCGGGGCTAGCAATAAAAGCCGGGGAATGATGCCAGTATGACGAATGGGTTCGGTGTTGGTAAAGACTCCAAATGGATTTTTAACTGAAACATTATCGTCAAATATCCAAGTAAACTGAGTACTGCGTCCGTTAACTTTAATCTCATTCGGTACAACACCACTAGCAAAATCAGCCGGAGCAAAGTTGGCAATTGCTGTGAGGCGAAAATTAGAAAGCAACTGTCCCGTTGCACTATAAACCCAACGCGGCCCGCCTTGAGCCTGATAGGTAACTCGAAAGGTGGTTTCTTCTCCTGGTTGCAGCTGGAAGGGAAAGCCATAGTCTCCCGGATTGGTTTGTTGTAACCTAGTACCGTCACGCTCAACTTTGTAGCTAGCAAGCAGTGTGTAGCCGTTAGGTGGCGGTGTTTCAAAGAAAAAATTATTAATATCCTTGAGTTGGTTAACTACTTTATAATCAGCAGTGTAATTTACCTGATAAATTGAACTGCGGCCTGGAACATCTACACTTTGGTCAAGCTTGACTTGTATTTGCGAACCAGCCAACGTTAAGAAGCGGTTGATTTGACGCGTCTCATTTACCTTGACTATTTTGCCATTAACTTGAGTGTTATAGGAGTATGGCTCTCGAATCGAGTAGCGGACTTGCGGGGCAGATTGTTCGAGTTTTTCACCTGCGACACTTTCAGCCACTTGAGCCACCTTTGCTTGTTCCCAGTGGTGATAGCGATTGCTTAAAGTTGAACAGAGAAAAAATCCCGGTATTAACAAGACTAATACTAGAGTTAAATGCTGTAATCCCCGCAGTAGTTGGGAATAACGCACAGCCCATTCGCCAACGAATATAAATTGTTCCGGCTGGCTGCGACGCAGAGAAAAACTGATGAGTGCGATCGCAACTCCCAAAGCTACAATCAAAAATACTAATAACAGTGAAGCTTTGAGCGCCTGGGTTCCAAATTGAACAAGCTCAACTGGATGCGTCAAATCCGGTAATCCGGGAATACCTTGAGCAGAAGATGACATTGGTTGATTTTTGCAGAATTTGGAGAACCAGACCAATAAAATCTCTTAAAAGTTTCTTGACAATAGTTTTATTTGATACCCAAACAATTGAGAGAAGTGCTGCGTTGGCGTAGCCAGCTGTAGGCATCGTGTCCCTAACTTGCTCGACTGTAACTTAACGTGAGTTCGATGAACCTCTCCCGGACAACCTACCTCTTCCACGGGGAAAGGGAGGAGCAACGAGAAATTAGGGTTTTGGCTCCCCTCTCCGTGTCCAAGAGGGGTTGGGGGAGAGGTTAAAAAAGGGCTTGTCGAACTCACGTTAACTTGGTATAAACACCAAAAACCCGATCGTTAAGACCGGGTTCTTGAGGGAAAACAATGGGGATATATTCCCCGAAGGTTAGTTATAGAGGTTCAGTATAATATCGATGCTCTGATATTTACTACCACGCCATTGTTACCCATTCCGGAAAATTAGCTAAGAATTTTTGACTAGTCTTCTTTGATCTCCTAACATACAGCAACCTACTGGTAGCATCAGCGTGTAGGATTGATAAATATTAATTTTCCGGCTTTTGCTAATGAACAATGCATTTGGTAGCTGGCAAGAATGGCTAACAGTATTCACCTATCTAGGTTTTACCGTCTTCATTATCTGGCGCGTGTTTACCGCCGAGAAGAATTAAAAAAGCTGCATATCATCTCACCAGGGCCTTTTTGCTCAAAGGGCAAAACAGTCCCAGCTTCTTGAACCTTGACTCGTTCGCGACAATTGTAAACCTCTGTAGGTCTTTTTATGCCATCTACGCTAACAATTGCCTTGTATTCCCAATAATTTTTGGCACTTCGGCTGATACTGAGAATGCAAATCTGGTGGCGTAGACCGTCGTAGACAGCGTAATTACGGCATACAGATGCAAAAGCTGGATATACCACGGAGAAAGGTAGTATTAATAACAACATAAATATTATGTATTTAATCCTGCTCATAAAAAATTGTTTAACATTATTTGGAAATATTATTAGATTTTTCGACCCTTTGAGTTGATTCAATTACTTTTCCTAGTTTGACAGACCAGAGATTGCAACCCCATAACACACAAAGCATGAGTTAATTGAGAAAGTCAGATTACATCTGGCTCGGTTCCCACCATTTGTATCTGTAGTCTGATTTTGGAAAATTGATATAACAACAAATGTGCAAAAAAAGTCAGTCGTAAGGACGATAAAATTGCAACCAAAAACGAAATTTGAGCAATCTGGGATTACACGCTGTTTTGCAGCAATACTGCTCTTTGGTCAAGTGTGGCTACATTTACTCCAAGGGAAAACCTACTATCGCAAGATTTTGCAACATCTTGTTACCGCTGGGCCAGGTTCTATCTCTCCAGTTCTCCTTGTCAGCGGTTTTGCCGGAATGATTTTTACTATTCAAACAGCGAGAGAATTAGTGCGATTTGGCGCTGTTGATGCAGTGGGAGGTGCTTTTGCCTTAGCTTTTTGTAGAGAATTAGCTCCAATTTTGACCGCTAGTATTATGGCGGGACAAGTAGGTTCTGCTTTTGCAGCGGAAATAGGTGCAATGCGAGTCACCGAACAAATTGATGCACTTTATATGCTCAAAACCGATCCAATTGATTATCTAGTACTTCCTAGAGTAATTGCTTGTTGTTTGATGGTGCCTTTGATGACGATTTTGGCTTTAGTTACAGGCATCACTGGCGGAGTTTTTGCCGCATCCAAGTTTTACCAAATTATTCCCGAAACATTTTTAGAATCAGTCAGAAATTTTTTAGAACCATCAGATTTGTTTATTATTTTGCTAAAAGGGTTTATTTTTGGAGTGCTGGTTGCTGTCATTGGCTGTAGTTGGGGTTTAACTACGAAAGGGGGAGCAAAGGAAGTAGGGGAATCGGCAACAAAAGCAGTTGTTACTAGTTGGGTATCCATTTTTATTATGGATTTTTTCCTATCTCTACTGCTGTTTGAACAGCCTGCATTTTGAACCCAAGTAAGTATCGAACAAAACAAAATTCCCAACTTATTAAAAAGTCGGGAATTTGAGCTACAAAGGAAATTGTAGGTAAATAATACTGCTTTTAAAGGATTGGCGTAACCCAACCCAGGCATAGCTTGCTTTTTCGGGTATACTTCATCACGTTAACAGAATTTGGGAATATATGAACTTGTAAATTAGCGCACCCAAAGCTAAACCTCCCAATGAAAAGATCGAGGCAGTCGAAAAAGCTAACCCTTCCTTAAGACCAGCTCTTTGAAAGTCTATCCTGACTAATATAGTCGCTGAAATGATGAGTAAAGTATCAAGAAATATCCGAAACCAGGCAATCATAATAAAGAATAAGAACGCTGCTAACACGGCAACAGCAAAAGCCCTGGTATTTGATTGCAGGAAAATACTGTAGTAATATGTCATCCTTGGCCAAGGAGCGGTCAACGTTATGATTAAAAGCAAGATAGCAATTACAGTTGCCACCCACACAAATATAGGAGCACGTGTTTCTGATATTACCCAGCCCAAAGTACTGTAACTCAGCAGTACTAGTGCTAGGGACACCCAAGGAACTCTTTTCAAAATTGACATGGGTTTATATTTCTAGTACAGGGTTAAGGTCTTATCGCATAAATAAGTTTACTAACTCAAGACTTTATTTTGCTTGAGGATTTGCTTAGTTTATGATAATTGTCCTTCCTTAAGCATATCCCAGTATCAAAGGAGTTTTTTCCGATACGGGTATTAGTGAGATAAGAAACCAGAAGTTCTTACAGATAAAATTATGTAGATTTTGAATATATAGCTTAAACTAGTAGGTTTAGCATCATATTTTATAACTTCAATCAATAGACTTTTATGCTATTCACAAGAAAGCTAAACAAGTTTGTCGAGAATTGCGGTACAAAGTAGTTAAAGATTTGTAAACTGTTAGCAGCCGAGTAGCCGCGTGTCACATCTTGTTAAGGAATTATCATGAAACAACTTATTATTGCTGAACGCGTATGCCTCATTGGTCATATCGCGTCAAAAGCCTTTGGACTGGTAGGGATGCTACTGGTAGTACCTAATGCTGAGATAATTTTCAACTTATCACAGGTAGGAGAAACTGCCGTACAGTTAAGTATGGCTGGCGGCGGTGTAGTTGATATCATCTTAGGGACAGTAGCTGTCTCTATTTATGCCTACCGGACTTTGGGATTAGGAACTTGGCTAGCATTTATGCTACCAGCTATGTTTATCTCTTTGGGAAGTGAACTACTGGGAACTAGTACAGGGTTTCCATTTGGTGATTATAGCTACTTGAGTGGTTTGGGTTATAAGATTGCGGGGCTAGTTCCTTTCACAATTCCTTTATCTTGGTTTTATGTTGGGCTGTCGTCTTACTTAATTGCGAGAACTGGTTTGAAAGTGGCTCAAAAACCCAGTTGGGGTCGCCATATTGCTGCGATAGCCATTGGTGCTTTGCTCTTCACTTGCTGGGACTTTGCCCTTGAACCGGCTATGAGTCAAACTTCTCTGCCTTTCTGGTATTGGGAACAACCAGGAGCTTTCTTTGGAACACCTTACCAGAACTATGTAGGTTGGTTTGGTACTAGCGCCCTGTTTATGAGTGTGGCAGGATTATTGTGGCGAAATACCTCGATTAAATTAGAGCGATCGCAACTAAATTTGCCTTTAGTCGTTTATTTAACTAACTTTGCATTCGCCGCCGGACTCAGTTTGGCCGCTGGATTCTTTATCCCTGTGTTACTTGGCTTATTGCTAGGTATAATTCCGGCTATGGTGCTGTGGTCAAGGAGTTCAACCACACCTGCTCAAGTTACTGTTGAACCAGTAACCAAAGAAGTATCAGTAGCAAAGGTTGAAGTTGCCTTGAAATAAGTCTAGAAATTAGGGGGTGGGGAGGTAGAGGGAGCAGGGGAAGCAAGGGAACAAGGGGACAAGGGGACAAGGTGACAAAAGTTTAGAACTTACAACAAGTCTTTCCCCTTGTCCCCAATTCTCCTTGTCTCCAAGTCCTCTTTCCAATGCCCAATGACTAATGACTAATGACTAATGACTAATGACTAATGACTAATGACTAATGACAACGCTTTGATAGCAGAAAGCGCTATCTCTCTTTTATTGCTACTTATCCAAGTACCAGCAACGGCGATTCTGTTTTCGCGGCTGCTAAAGGGGCCAAGACGCCATCCTCCAATAGAACCCCAACAACCGACACCTGAGTTTTTGGGTAGGGTTAGCATCGTTGTTCCCACACTGAACGAGGCGCTTCGCATTAGCCCTCTGTTGGCTGGTTTAAGTCAGCAAAGCTATGAAGTTCGGGAAATTATGGTTGTAGACAGTAAATCGAGCGATGGCACCCCCGATTTAGTCAAAGCCTCACAGCAGAAAGATCCGCGCTTTCGCCTGATGACAGATGATCCCTTACCCTCTGGTTGGGTGGGGCGTCCTTGGGCGTTGCATAACGGTTTTCTATATAGTTCAGAGGCTAGTCAGTGGTTCTTGGGGCTGGATGCTGATATCCAACCGCATCCTGGTTTAGTTGCTGGTTTGGTGAAGACGGCCGAAGCACAAGGCTACGATTTGGTTTCTCTGTCACCCCAATTTATTCTCAAATATCCTGGAGAGTGCTGGCTGCAACCGGCTTTGTTGATGACTTTGCTTTACCGATTTGATCCTGCGGGGATCAATACAGAGCAACCAGAACGGGTAATGGCAAATGGGCAGTGTTTTTTGTGTCGTCGCTCCGTTTTAGCTGCTGTAGGTGGTTATAGCAGTGCGAAGAGTTCTTTTTGTGATGATGTCACGTTGGCACGCAATATTGCTATTCAAGGTTATAAGGTCGGCTTTTTAGATGGCGCAAAGGTATTAAAGGTACGTATGTATGAAGGGGCGATGGAGACGTGGAAAGAATGGGGGCGGAGTCTCGATCTTAAAGATGCAACTTCTCGCTCTCAGTTGTGGGGAGATTTATGGCTACTCGCATCTGTTCAAGGTCTACCCTTTTTAATTGTCCTGACTTTTTTGTTGATTTCTCCCACAGTCTCATATTCGCCCATCCCCCCATTCCTACTGCTGGGACTGAATTCATTTCTGTTGGTGATTCGCTTTGCGATGCTAATAGCGATCGCACCTTCTTACGATCGCACAAACGCTAAAGGTAGCTGGTTATTTTGGCTTTCCCCTTTGGCCGATCCCTTCGCTGTGCTACGAATCTTTTTATCTGCATTCCGCACCCCGCGCGAGTGGCGAGGACGCAAGTATATATAGTGGGGCATTGGGCATTGGGCGTTGGGCATTGGAAAGAGGACTTGGAGACAAGGAGAATTGGGGACAAGGGGAAAGACTTGTTGTAAGTTCTAAACTTTTGTCACCTTGTCACCTTGTCCCCTTGTCCCCTTGTCCCCTTGCTTCCCCTGCTTCCCCTGCTCACTCCCTACTCCTCTTCACCTCCTACTTGATCCCCGCGTTCCAATTCCCAAAGAATTTGATTTCCTTCACGGCGTACCCGTGACACTATCCAATTTCGCCAGCGCCATTGATCTCCACGACTGGTGACAGCGCTGGCGTGGACATCCATCAAGTCTGCTAACTCAGAACTGGTGATTAAGTAGCCTTTTTCAGAAATTTCGTCAGCTATACGCAGAGTTTCGACCAAGCTGCGGAGTTGCGAAACCCTCATTTCTGGCGGTTTTTCATTGGTCACGGCCGCAGTTGGCCCAGTTAATGGTTCCATAAAGGTTATTTCTGGTGCAAAAGTACTGATTTGTTGGGGATTTTGGTTAATTATTCGAGAGTTTTTTTCATAATCAGCTACTTTTGCTACATTTAGTTGATTTTGGGAAGGTAAAGATTTATGAAAATCTGTGAAAGATAATTGTTGTAGCGAAGGGATTTTGCCACTGGCATAACTGCGAGCGATCGCATCACAACGTTCGTTACCTATGTTACCAGAATGTCCCCGAACGTATTGCCATTTTACTTGTTGGGTATTGAGTTCATCTAAGGTTTCTAAAAGGTCTTGGTTTTGGACGGGTTTACCATCTGACTTTTTCCAGCCTTTGTTTTTCCAGCCTTTCACCCACTTGGTAACACAGTTAATCAGGTATTCGCTATCGGTATGAAGGGTGATGGGTTGGGCTTGTTGAGATGTTTGCAGAAATTGAAGGGCGGCGATCGCAGCTTGCATCTCCATTTTATTATTAGTGGTATGAGGGGATGCATCGCCCATTTCGTGGATTGAGCCGTCGCTGAAGTAGACGACAACACCCCAACCGCCAGGGCCAGGATTACCGGTGCAAGCACCATCGGTGTATATGCTTTGAATTATGGGTTGGGTGGACATGTTTAGAGTATCAAACCGCGAAGGCAAGAGTTATTAGCGGCGAATTTTTTAACAATATCCAGGCTATTATACTGATAAAAACTCTTAATTCTGACTCCTAACTTCGGAATTCTTCTTTAATCCTCATCATCAGGCAAATTTTCCATTTCTTCAGTAATTAGCGTTTGAAAATCTTCGTTACAATGATTATACAGATGAACCGCAGCAGCTAGGAGTTCTGCTAGAATTTCAGCTTGTTGGTTAGCAGTTAAACTAGTTAACTGTAACTGGTTAATCAAGGCTTGTACTTTTAGGCATTCTGTACCTAATTCAGCAATTAAGGTACTGAAGGTTGAATTGGTGACTGCAAAAGGGCGATCGCTAATCTGCATATTTTAGTTATTGTCCCAATCTTTTACGTGCTTGTTGGATTGCCTTGTCAAAAGCACGAATCTCTTTTTCCAAATGCTTAATTAGACCTTCGTCAGCAAAACTCTTTTCTGATTCCAGTCTAATATGTTCTTGATGTTCGGTAATTCTTTGAGTTAAAGATTCAATCGCCTTTTGATGGTGCTTCTTACTCGTTACTCCGAACGATAAGCAACGCGGAGACTTTGGATTAAAATCACCAGAGATGCGATCGCCATTAATCCACCCCAAAACCAGTAAGGTAAAAGCAAATATCGCTGCATTTGCGCTGTATCAGAAATTCCAAGGGGGCCAGCAGAACTACTAAATAGATAATCAAGTTGATGATACGTACTTACACAAGCTTGTACACCCAAAAATTGAATGACAAACCCTTGTGTCCAACGAGGTGCTCTTAAGGCAATACCTAAGATTATTAAACCTAGTAAGGGAATTGCCACCAATCCAAACCAGGAACGCACCCAAATTAATGTGGAAAACAGCAAAAAACCTCCCAAAATTTTCAAACAGAGGGTTGCTGCTGTAAAACTGCGGGAAGCCAGAATTAAAGCTGCACCGGCAAGAGGTGGCCCCATTGGCCCGGCTGCGGCGATTATTGCTGGGCCAATTGGCCCCAATGACGACCGGAGACCATAAGTTGCGACACCAGAACCATTGCTAAAAATCTGCAACTTCTGAAACTGTCCCCCTAATAGCAGTGCCATTAAGCCGTGACCCATTTCATGAAACCAAGTTGCCAAAATTGTAAATGGGTATAAGATATAATCTCCTCCTGGTACTTGCCACAACAAAGCAGTTGCGATCGCTGCTGCAACTAGCCAGGTAAGGCCCATACGTTCCACAACTGGCGGGGCTTCTTTCGCGAGCAAGGTTTCAAAATTTTTACTTGGTTCCCTCATAGGTCACTCAATTTTGGATTTTAGATTTTAGATTTTAGATTTTAGATTTTCTGAAAAATTCAAAATCTAAAATTGGCAGTGTATTTCCATCCATCCTAGTGTAATTATTAAGGTAATGGAGTTGCTTAGCTATGTAATAATTTGCACATCGAAGCGACGGCTGTCAACTATGGCGCTATCAATAACAACATAGTTATCCGTCGCTTGTCTGATGCAGTTCATTTGTTGCTCCTCCAAAATGGATGCCGGAGGATGGGCAGAAAATACTTAGACTGATGTCACAATCGATCGAGAATCAGTTAAGCAAGTTGAAAGAGGAATGTCATCAAGTCTCCTTTACCCAAGCTGATGCGATCGCCTGGTCGCAAACGATGACGGTTCCCTGGTAAAAGTGGCAAATTATTAACATAAGTGCCATTAGAACTTCCTACATCCTCTACATAATGGGCATCTCCCTCGACGCGAATATCTGCATGAATCCGCGAGACAATTTCGGAATTAGGAAATCCTGAAACATCTATATCTGGAGGAATCCGGTCATTAGGCTTGCCGATATGAATCACAGAGAAATTTTGCGGCAATTCAATTAAGCGATCGCTTTGAACGTGGAGTAACCGCGCTGTAACCTGCTGCAATTGCGTTCTGGCAGCAGTTGCAGTTGGTGCTGGTGCTACTGGCGGGGGTACTTCGGCTTGGGAGGCTGGTACTGGTTCCACTGGTGGTGGAGTCGGAATACTACTTTGTCCAGAGACTACGGGTTGAGCTACAACGGATGACGCTGGCTCTGGAGGACTGCTTTTTGCAACAGGTATCTGTGGCACAGGTTCTGGGGGAACTGCCATCTCTGTTGGTGGTAAAGATGATTCGGGAGGATGAGAGTTAGTCGAACCACCCACTCCCAAGGCATCTGGTTGTAAAAGTTCTAACAGTGGATCGGGTGGAACTAACGGTGGTACTTCCACGGGAATATCGGGAGTAACTGTTGTAGCTACTGCGGGATGAACGTGTGGAACACCTGCGGAGTGAAGGTTATAGCCACATTGACCACAGAATGCAGCATCTGCCTGCACAGTTGCCCCACAACTGGGACAATTAGTAGTCGCAGGTAATGGTGTATAACAAGCTTCACATTGGACAGCGCCATCAGGGTTGGGATGATTGCAATTAGGGCAGACGATCATCGATATTTAGCCTTTGTTCAAGATCATCATAAATATAGTTAGGACTGGCAAGCAGAGGGCGGCCCTAGCTTTAGATTCTAGCAATTACTGCTTATTGAACAATAAATTGGACACTCTTACACGGGGAAGGGGAGCAGGGGAAGCAAGGGACAAGGGGACAAGGTGACAAGGTGACAAAAGTTTAGAACTTACAACAAGTCTTTCCCCTTGTCCCCAATTCTCCTTGTCTCCAAGTCCTCTTTCCAATGCCCAATGCCCCATACCCAATGCCCCATGCCCAATTCCCAAGTTTAGTGTTGAAGTTCCAAACCTGCTGCCGCATCCAGCAGCCACCAAAGTTCTCCTTGGGGCTGAATTAAACGGGATGGGTAAGTGAAGTCATCGGCTACAGGTGCAAAGACTTGCGCTAAAGCTGGTCGTTTATTAGCACCAGCAACCAGAAAAATCACGCTACGAGCAGAGTTAATGAAGGGGTATGTGAAACTTATCCTGGGGTTTCCGTCTTTGTTACCCACAGTAACTAGGCGATCGCGTACTTTAAGAGCCTCGGTATGGGGAAACAAAGACGCAGTATGTGCATCATCACCCATTCCTAGTAATACTACATCCAAGGGGGGAAACTCGACCCCAGAAGAATGGAAAAATTCTTTGAGCTGTTGTTCATATTTGGCAGCAGCCAGTTCTGGATTGGCTTCTAAAGTTGGTACGGGGTGAATGTTAGCCGCTGGGATGTCAACACGATCTAGCCACGCACGACGCGTCATCAGTTCATTGCTATCGGGGTGATCTGGTGGTACGTAACGCTCATCTCCCCAGAATATATGAATTTTATCCCAAGGCAGTTTTTGAGTAGCGATCGCTTCGTATAACGGTTTAGGTGTACTGCCACCAGATAAGGCGATAGTAAACCGCCCCTGCTGCTCAATGGCAGTTTCTAACTTGGACAGAATTAATTCTAGCGCTCGTGTAACCAGCGTCGGCTGATCCGGTAGAACTTCAACAGTTTTGTTCATGGCTTCATCATCATATTGCTGGCTTCTGGCAATACAATACCGAACTTATTACAATCCCCCTTTTTAACTTTTGAAACATTTAACATCATGGATTGAGTAAGTTGAAAAATTTAGACCCTCCTTATCAGCTTCAACGGTAAGTCGTCAGTAGTGAGTCGTACTAACTACTAACCACTCTCATGATTATTTTTATTTACATCCAGTTACTTGATACTTTGTTGATTTACGCCACAAAGGATACGTTTATTAATTCTTATTAAAAATTAATAAAACTAATTAATCTTAAACAATGTTTCCCAATCAGCGATCGCTTCACGTTGGGCAATTAACAATTCCTGAATTCCTTTTTGGGCAGCATCTAGCAGTTGGTTCAACTGAGTACGGCTAAAGCTGCCTTCTTCGGCTGTTCCTTGGACTTCAATAATTCCCAGATGTTGATTCATCACCACATTAAAATCTACTGTTGCAGCCACATCTTCGATATAATTTAGATCCAAAAATGGCTCTTTATCCAGTAATCCTACGGAAACTGCCGCTACCTGTCCACACAAAGGCGATCGCTCCAACACGCCTTCTTGCAACAATTTAGAAACTGCATGAGCCAACGCCACAAACGAGCCTGTAATAGCTGTTGTCCGAGTTCCGGCATCTGCTTGCAACACATCAGCATCCACAGTTAGCGTGCGTTCTCCCAGCGCCTCAAAATCCACTGCGGCGCGTAAGCTACGTCCGATTAGACGTTGAATTTCTTGCGTTCGTCCAGATAATTTCAATAATTCCCTTTCTTGGCGTTTTTGGGTAGCAGATGGTAGCATTCGGTACTCAGCAGTTAACCAGCCTTTGCCAGTTCCTTCGAGAAACTTCGGAACTCCCTTATTAAAGCTAACAGTACAAAGTACCTGAGTATCACCGCATCTTGCGAGAACAGAACCGGGGGCAAAGCGGGTGAAACTGGGGTGAAAGCTAATCGGACGTAGTTCGTAAGCAAGACGACCGTCAGGACGCTGCCAAGCCATTGGAGTTGCCTCAAGTTTTACAATACTGCCTTAAGATTACCTTAGTGTTATTGGGCATTGGTTATTGGGCATTGGGCATTGGGCATTGGGCATTGGGCATTGGGCATTGGAAAGAGGACTTGGAGACAAGGAGAATTGGGGACAAGGGGAAAGACTTGTTGTAAGTTCTAAACTTTTGTCACCTTGTCACCTTGTCCCTTTGTCCCCTTGCTTCCCCTGCCTCCCCCTGCCCCCTTCCTCTTCTAAGGAACTGAAAGCAGAGTCAAAATATTTTGCTGTACCATCTCTGGTGACTGGTCGCCGTTGATGGTCAACAGGCAGCGACGACGGTCGTAATATTCTAGGATGGGAATGGTGCGATCGTAGAATAATTCTACACGGCGCTGTACGATTTCTAGTTGGTCATCTGGTAGCGATCGCCCCAAGGATCGACTAACCATAACTGCTTCCGGGACTTGGAGATAAATTGCCCAATCTAGCTTTTGCCCTAAATCATCCAATAAAAAATCTAATTCTTCAGCTTGGAAGGCAGTACGGGGATAGCCTTCTAACACCCAATCGCAGTTAATATCTGGTTGTCTGAGGCGAATTCGGATCAATTCAACGATCGTTTCGTCTGGAACTAACTCCCCTTTTTGCATGTAGGGTCGTGCGTGGTAGCCAAGTTCACTCAAGCTAGCGTAAACCGAAAGAGAAGTCCGGGGATCGGCTTCCAACCATCGAAATTCCGGCAGGGGCTGATTGCCAGATATTGCTTCTCGTAAAATCTCACCTGTGGAAATCAGAGGAATATCAAAGTATCTGCAAAGCCTCTGTGCTTGAGTGCTTTTCCCCGATCCTGAACCTCCCAGAATCACCAATCTCACAACGATTTACTCCTCATCCTGTCAAATTCCCTACTAGCTAAGTCTGTTTTGCCCAAACAACCGACAAATTTAACATTTAGCGATTTTTAGGCGTTGTGCCTAGCTTTTTTGGCGTTGCATAATTGCGGGATGATTTTACTAGTTTTGTGGGATGGGCATCTTGCCCGTCCCTTGTATTTCCGGGCGGGCAGGATGCCCACCCCACAAGAATCATCCTTTGATTCAGCAACGCCGCTTTTTTAAATAATTGGAACTAGAGATTTTATGTTTTCATTTTTACAACTCATTACAGAGGAAAGACGAAAACTTACAGCAGTTAGCGGTTTTATAAACTACATCTAGAGACGTTATATGCAAAGTCTCTACAGGCTTTCGGGTTTTGTCTATGTACTTCATTTACCTGAAATCTGCTGTAAATCAAGCAGGACTCTTGACTTCAATACAAACCTAGTGTTTGACTAAGAATGCAATTTGCCAAATCCACCACACCTGTGAAAAACAGATTGATTATACAGGCAAATTTGTCAGTTTTACCGACAGTAATAACCCTTTACTTATTGTATTTTTTTGAACTTAACTTTATGGTTGCCCAGCTAGAAACTCAAGGTATCAATTCAACCCTAACTCTACCATATCCAGTAGAAGGACTAGTGCAAGTTTTCACTAGCTCTCATCGCAACTTTTTTACGAGCGTGATGGCGCAAGCACTGAGAATAGCTGGACAAGGAACGCCAGTATTAATAGTACAGTTTCTCAAAGGAGGTATCCGCCAAGGACACGATCGACCTATACAATTAGGACAAAATTTAGATTGGATTCGGTGTGATTTGCCTCGTTGTATCGATACACCACATTTAGACGATACAGAAAATCAAGCCTTACAAAAGCTGTGGCAGTATACACAACAAGTTGTGTGTGAGAGTAAGTATTCTCTCGTGGTGTTAGATGAGTTAAGTTTAGCGATTAACTTTGGTTTAATTCCTGAAACGGAAGTTTTAGCGTTTTTGGCAAAACGCCCTCCCCACGTCGATATTATTCTCACAGGGCCAGAGATGCCGAAATCCCTTCTCGATGTGGCAGATCAAATTACAGAAATCCGTCGGAGTTATCGACCTTAAACAAAATACTCAATTCAGGATATCCTAGTAATTCTGTTTGAATTAGCTGTGAAGTTGTGATTAAAAACGATATCTGGATTACTGAAATGGCTCAACAGGGTCTAATTTCCCCCTTTGAGCCAAGTTTAATCCGAAAAGTGCAAAAAGATGAATCAGTAGTAGTTAAACATGTAATCAGCTACGGTTTATCTTCTTATGGCTACGATATACGCCTTTCTTCGGCCGAGTTCCGTATTTTTCGTCACATTCCCGGAACTGTAGTCGATCCCAAAAACTTTAATCCTCAAAATCTGGAGCCAACAGCACTGCATACCGATGCTAATGGCAGTTATTTTATTTTACCTGCTCATTCCTATGGACTTGGGGTTGCTCTAGAAAAACTGGAGGTTCCTGAGAATATTACTGTAATTTGTATTGGAAAATCTACGTATGCACGTTGTGGCATAATAGCAAATTTAACTCCTGCTGAGGCTGCGTGGCGAGGTCATTTAACTTTAGAATTTTCCAACTCTTCCAGCGCTGACTGTCGCATTTACGCTCATGAAGGAGTGGTGCAATTGCTATTTTTAGAAGGCGAACCCTGCGCTATTAGTTATGAAGCAAGACAGGGTAAATATCAGGATCAGCTAGAGATTGTAACTCTAGCTAAAGTCTAAGTGACAAGAAACTAATCTTGCCTTACTTAGATCCTGCTTTGCTTACCATTGTGCGATCGCTCTAAATCATACCCAAAAATTAGAGTGCGATCGCTTGCTTTATCCCACTGCAAATTCTGTCAGCTTTCGCATATAAGGAGGCTGATAAGCCAGCACTATATCTTGCTTAGGAATACCATACTCTATTAATTCATTAGCCACGCCAATCTCAGTCCCATCATACTGAATCCAAATCTTATCATCTCGAATATCTAGATGAATTAAACAGCCATAAACTCGACGACGATTTTCCCACCCCGTATTCACAACTTGATAATGATTTTGTTGCACATCAAAAATAGTTTGTCGTTCGATTTCACCATAAGCAGGTTTAATCTGAGCATGAATCGTCAAAACTTGCTGGATGATTTGTCTATACTTTGCTAGTTTATCCATTGTACTATTACCTCATTTTCGGGGTCAAATACTAGCAGTTTCAATTGATATTCATGGATACTCAGTTGTGGCAATTGCCGTGAGAAAAAATCTTTATAAGTTGCTAGCGGAACTGCTAAATAGAGAACTCGCTCTGGTTCTTTTAGTTTTAGTGCAACTCGATAATTTAAACATTGTCCTAAAGCTGTATGAAATTCGGAAATTGCAGAAGGAGCAACAAAACTCTTGATTTCTACAGCAATTCTTTCGTCTTATTTTTGGGCAGCGATTAACCGTTCTGCACCCAGATCAATTTGCAATTGTCCATCTGCTAAATCAATAGACAGTGGATCGTGTGTAATTGTCCAGCCATCTTTTTGCAAAGCCAATCTAACTAAATTATGGAAAATATCTCTTGCAGACATTCATTAAAATTTTAAGTGTAATAACTCGAAAATTTTATAGTCTAAACTTTCATCATATTCTAGCTCTCAGGCAGGAGTTGGTGCGATCGCTTGCTTTATCCTACAAAACATTCCGTAACTCTTGAATTGTATTTGCTACAACAATCTTGCGTAAGATCTCTTTCAATTGCCCTAAGTCAGAAATTTGCGAAATTTCCGACATCAACTCCAAACCATCGCTGCCAAATTTCGCCTCTAAACTTGTTTCGATGCTAGAGATTATTCCACGTACTTCTCCTCTTGCTTCTCCTCTTGCTTCTCCTCTTGCTTCTCCTCTTGCTTCTCCTCTGGCTTCTCCTCTTGCTTCTCCTTCTGCTTGTCCTCGTGCTAGTCCCTCACGTAAAATTTCTTGATACCAAGGTGACTCTCTTAAGACTGTCATATCCCACCTCATGATTTCCTGAACTAAAGTACTTTCTAATACAAAGGTTGCAAAAAATGCCAGAACTGTCTCAAGTTGATTTAATTGCTCGTCAGCACGCAACATTCGCAATGCTTCTCTAATTGTAGACTCGTTTTCTCCGCCTTTGAGAATTGGTACAAAGGGAAGCAGCGACGGTAACGGTGTCTCAAAAGCAATATTTACGTCAACTTCCCAGAGATTGATTACGCGGTAATCTTGAATTGCTCTTAAACCGATAAAATTTGATGCAAAGCTTGTAGGTATTTCGCTGTTAGTGATTTTGAGAATATTAATCAGTACAGGGTACGTTTGTAGTTTATATTTCTCTTCCGCAAGAGCAGCATAAGCACGCATCCGACGCGGCATTTCTAATGTGTGGCGTAATTGTAACTCATTGAGGATGAGAAATTTCCCGTATTGGGGACTTTCAGCCTGAATTACAACATCGCTTTGTCGGCTAATCCATTGGAATTCTGTATTTAAGATTTCGCCTGTAACAATGTCGGGAATTCCTGTCACCCATTTTGCCCAATTATTTGGTGCAAGGCTGATTAATTTTTTAGTGCTAATATCGACAGCTTTGTTCATCAAAAAAAATAGATGCGATCGCCCTAAATCAAACCCAGTAAATCCGAGGATAATCGCTTCGCCTTATCCTACCGCAAATTGTGTCAACTTTCAGCCATTATCTAAGGTGCTAACCTGGCTTTACCTAGACGCTGCTTTTCATACCATTGTGCGATCGCAGGTGCCCAATCTTCAAAATGAGGCCACATCATTTCACACAACTTTTGAATTTCCAGTTGAGCATCTTTCTTATTTCTCAGGTCACAAAAATGCAAGAAAGACCTTAAATTAAAACTAACTACAAAATGCTGGCGATAATCAAAAGGCACTTTGCCTCTAGCGTGTTCTTCAGACATTCCCGCTTCAAAATCAGCTTTATATCGTTTAGCTGCGTCTTTACACCACTCTAAATCTGCTGCTCGTTGCTCTGGTGAGTAGTGATACTTTTTGCCTTGTCTATCAGTGTAATAACCAACGGGTCGTAGATAAAAAACATCTTCTATGTCTTTCTTGCCTTCTACTACGTCAATAAATTGGTTGCCTGTGTACCTAAAAGATTGTACATCAAATGATACAGAAACGCGATGAGTCCGCGCCTGCTGCATCACACTGTGGGGAAAGTAGCCACAGTTGAAAACAATCTGGGGATGCTCTAAAGGCCCATAGTGTCCCCTCTCACCCGCTAAAAGCCGTTTAACAATTACTTCGCCGCTTTGTGACTCAGAAGGCCAGGAGTCGCGCTCATCAAACACAAACCCATCAGTATAATCCTGGTGCATTGCAGCATAAATAACCTGCTGCGGGTTTGGTGTTTTGGCAATAACTTCTACTCGAAATCGATGCATTAGCTGTTGGGGAATGGATTGGTGACTGGGATTGCTTAGATAGAGTACTTAGACATGGCTTTGAACTCGATTCATCATCATATCTCTTCTCTGGCTTGGACTTCTACTCGATTAGATGAAGATACTTTACAAATGTTAATAGCTTTGTTACAGTTATTTACATAAACAGAAGACAGGGAAAAACCCATGCGTACAAGCACTGCTATAATTGACGACCAAGGCAAACTGAACAACTTTGCGATCGAGCCAAAAGTATATATAGATGAACAAGGCGATCGCACTGGTTTCACTCCTTATGCAGAAATGCTCAACGGTCGTTTAGCAATGATTGGTTTTGTCTCTCTGATAGCATTAGAAGTATTCACAGGACACGGTATTGTTGGTGTTTTGGCAAATCTGTAAAAACTAATTGATTTAACATAACTCTCAAAAAATGCAAGAGACGGTAAATTTACCGTCTCTTATTTTATGGAAAACTTAGTGCTAGATTGAAAATATACTGATAACAAAAACCGTTAATTATCAGCGTAAAAATATTGGGTGAACTATGGCTTTAGTTACTTCAACTATGTTGCCGCTAGGCACTAAAGCGCCAGATTTTAATCTACCGGAAGTAGTATCTGGAAAGGCAACTTCACTTTCTACCTTTGCAGATAAAAAAGCATTGTTGGTAATGTTTATTTGTCGGCATTGCCCGTTTGTAAAACACGTCCAAAACGAATTAGTGCAGTTAGGCAGAGATTATTTTACAAGTGACTTAGCGATCGTTGCTATTAGTGCTAACGATGCAAAAAATTATCCAGATGATGCGCCAGAGTCGTTACAAGCATTTGCAACAGAACAAGGGTTTAATTTTACCTTATGCTACGACGAGAGTCAGGAAACGGCGAAAGCTTACACAGCAGCTTGCACGCCAGATTTTTTTGTATTTGATGACCAACGCCAACTTGTTTATCGGGGACAATTAGATGATAGCCGCCCCAGTAATGGTAAACCTGTAACAGGTGCAGATTTACGCGCAGCCATTGAAGCAGTGCTAGCGGGTAAACCTGTTACGAGCGAGCAAAAGCCGAGTGTTGGTTGCAATATTAAATGGAAACCAGGAAACCAACCCAGTTATTTTGGTTAAGAGGGATTGGGGATTGGGGATTGGGCATGGGGCATGGGGCATTGGGGATTGGGCATTGGGCATTGTAAAAACTTTTCCCTACTCCCTACTCCCTAGTGCCCACACCTATTAATGTTTAATTTCTAAATTTAATATGTAGTATCCTAATTGGACTTTTTCTGCCCACAATTCATATTCCAGCCGCAAATTCTCTGGCAAAGGATGTCCGTTGAGAGTTAGGCTACGAGTAAAATTTCGTAAACGAATCGGATCGTTAGGTTGCAATGACTCAGTTGGCAACCAATAGCGACTAATGCCATAAACACCTTGTTCCCAAAAGTGACGATAACTCACTTGAGCGTTACCTTGCATAGTCATAATGACTCGGTAAGGGGAAATCTCCAGCCACAATATTCTGGGACTGTTAGGGGCGTAAGCTTTGCTCTTGCTTTGAGGAAGTGTGTCTTCTGGACTTATGACACTCTCTACTTCGCAGCTAATTAAAGGTGGTGCGGTCATCAGTAAATGAAACCGATCGGTATCCTTTTGATACAATGTTGCGGCAGTTTCGACAACAGACCAGATCGGTAGGTCAGTGGAAATAAGTGATAAGCACACGGGCTTGCGGTGATGGGTCAGCATGGGAGCGATAAGGGCTAAAAGCTATTGAACAAAGTGAAATGAACACTCTAGCTGTCTAATAGGTCGGGCTAAGAAACTAAATAGTAAAGCAGGCTTAATATTAATGAATCCGTTGATTTGTTAATAAGCTACACAAATCTGGATGAAACAGGTAGAATGTCAGCTTACACAGTAAAAATGGTACTTTTATCTAGAGAGAGCTAATTCGTAAGTAAAGCTTGTAAATATTCTAAGGCTATAGCCTCAAAACAGTGGCAGTCGTTTAGATGCTAAAAACCTTCTTCAGGGAGACTTACCGTAGATTGGAGTAAGTTTCATACAGCCAAAAGCAATAGGATACTAGGAAGGAAGTCACCAGAAGCGACAAACTAAGTCGCTGATGAACTTCCAGTGTATTCAAATGCCAGTGTATCCTAATGTCGGCTTCTGTTATATCCGTAGAAACTCACGAAAATCTTTCTCAGCAATATTTTGCTGAGTAAAAAGTAAAATTCATTGACTCAGCAATATTTTGGTCTGCCCATTGCGCATCTCGCAGAGAAGAAAGAGCAAAGATTTCCATTTCAAAGCAACAACGGCAAGTTAGCTTGTATTAAAAAGCTCACGGATGAATTCGTGGGCTTTATAGCTTGAGCATTTTTTTGAGAATCCCTCTCTATAGGCCAATACGGTTCAGTTAAGGCTAAAACTCAACTCTGTTATCCAAGTCAATTTTTTAACGAACCGCCTTCTCTACGAGAGGCTTTCGCCAACGCGTAGCGTCTCGTAGAGAGGACGCAGAGAGAAGAAAGAGAAGGAAAAAAATTGCTTAACTGAACTGTATTGCTCTATAAGCTGAAGCTTCATAAAAAATCATTCTGATTTCTTTTTATTCATTACTGATGCCATTGCACCTGTGAACAAGTCATGAGTGTTACAGGCTGGTACTTATTTGGGAATACTTTTATAGGAGTGATAAAAAAGGCGATCGCACTAACACTTTCAATTCAAATGTACTACGCCACCTTACAATCACTCTTATTTTACAAAAAAGACCTATCAATACTCACTAATCTACCAGGAGCAAGCAAGATGGGATTCACTGAAGATATTACCAAGCTATCTGAACAAGTGCGTAAGCGGGCTGACCAAGTTGTTGGTGAAGAATCTACTAAGATGGCACTGATTGTCCCTTTTTTGAGTGTTCTTGGCTACGATGTTTACGATCCTAGTGAAGTAATGCCGGAATACGTGGCAGATTTTGCTATTAAAAAAGCAGGGCAGTTTGAAAAGGTAGATTACGCTTTAGCTATTAACAATAATATAGTTATGCTCGTAGAGGCAAAAGCTCGTGGTCAAAAAGCTGAAGCACATGATGGGCAATTGAGTCGCTATTTTAATGGACTTTTGACAACAAAAGTAGCTATCGTCACTAATGGGGTTGAGTACCGTTTCTTTACAGACTTGCGTGATAAAAATGTCATGGACAAGGAGCCATTTTTTACTTTTAACGTCCTGGAATATGATACCAAAGATATTAGACTTATCCGAAAATGGTAAATGTATACGGCAAAGGAATTTCAGCGATT
>NZ_JAVRCL010000029.1:0-92084 GCF_034530775.1 Nostoc sp. DedSLP04
CTACCTCAATGGTCAACTTGCTATCTAATGTTTTTGCAAAAATGGGATGCTCCCGTATTAGTTACCCTCAGTGGACTAAGATTATTGAAATAAGATAGGACGCAATATAAGCCCAAAAGCCAGTTGTAGAGACGCGATTTATCGCGTCTTCAAAGACCAGAAATACCCAAAATCACTGAAATTGATGAATTATATCATGTCCGCTTGATTGCTTATTAAACCCGAAGAACCCCACCCCGCCAAAGCTGTGCTTTGTCTCCCCTCCCCGCAGGCGGGGAGGGGTTGGGGGTGGGGTTCTTTTATTATGGGTAATTTGGCGGACATGATATTAGAAACTCTCATCGGGTCAAAAAACAAAATTTGAGTATGGAGTGTTACCAATACTCAATTCGTATTAGACGTAAATTATTATTTTGACTTCTTAACTCTTAACTCCTAACCCCTAACTCTTAACTCCTAACTTTTGCTCATGCAAACCGATCCAAAACCAGGAACACTTTACGTTGTCGGCACACCAATTGGCAACCTGGAAGATATTACCTTTCGGGCAGTACGAATTTTGCAAACTGTGGATATCATTGCTGCGGAAGACACGCGTCATACGGGGAAACTACTACAGCATTTTCAAGTTAAAACACCCCAAGTGAGTTACCACGAACACAATCGTACCAGCCGTATTCCAGAATTATTAGAGCATTTAGTTAATAATAAAGCGATCGCTCTGGTGAGTGATGCGGGGATGCCAGGTATTTCCGATCCTGGATATGAACTGGTGAAAGCTTGTATTGAAGCGGGAATTCCTGTAGTTCCCATTCCTGGCGCTAGTGCAGCAATTACCGCTTTGAGTGCAGCTGGATTACCAACAGATCGGTTTGTCTTTGAAGGCTTTCTCCCAGCGAAAACCCAACAGAGACAAGAACATTTAGAATCTCTGCAAACAGAATCTCGCACTTTGATTTTCTATGAATCGCCGCACCGTTTGCGAGATACTTTGCAAGACTTAGCTCTTGTTTGGGGAAGCGATCGCCAAATTGTGCTAGGACGGGAGTTAACTAAATTGTATGAGGAATTTTGGCGGGGGACAATTGCCGAAGCGATCGCTTACTACACTCAACGAGAACCCCAAGGTGAATATACATTAGTTGTAGCCGGAATTCCAGCCAGTCAGCCCCAACTGACAGAAGCAGAATTGATAGCCGAATTGAAACAGTTAATTAGTCAAGGAATATCGCGATCGCAAGCTAGCCGTCAGTTAGCAAAATTTACTTCCCTTCCCCGTCGCCAACTATATCAACTAGCTCTTTCTATAGTCTCCAGTCCTGAACCTTGAACGGCTGATATCGCTTTTTTGAAAATTAAAAATCTAGATGTTAAATGTCTATATTTATTTATTTTTTCTTCCTTTTCTGTCCTTCTCTACGAAATACTACAGATTCTTGAAAAGTAACTTTTGCTTTCCGGTTGGGGTGCATGTTAAAGGGAAAGTAAAATTCCATACCGTTACCCTTTAACCCACTTCTGTAAGAAGTCCTATGCTTACCCATACAGGGAAGCAAGCTACACTAGTGTCTCATATAGAATGCGGTTAGCTTCCTTATCTACATCTTGTATGATGTCAAATAGGATTACTATATAAATAGTTGAATGTACAGAATGTGACTAATTTGTATATTCATCCTCAAAGATGACTTGGCGAATATTCAAATGATATCTAAAGATTTATGATATTAGTTCTTTAGATAGATCGGAAATTTTAGAAGCAAACTTTAATATGAAATAGTCAAATGCAAATAAAGCAGATTTTTAGTGAAGGAGAAATTCGATGACTAACATTATTGCTTGGTTGGTTTTGGGTTTAATCGCAGGTGCGTTAGCTAAGTTATTTTATCCTGGAACCCAAGGTGGCGGTATTATCTCTACAATTATATTAGGAATCCTTGGAGCCGTATTCGGTGGTTATTTGGGTCAAGTATTACTAGGAAGTGGTTCGGCAGCAGCTGCATCTGCCGGAGCTTTATCTCTAGGAAGTATTTTATTTGCTGTTATTGGTGCAATGATACTAATTTTCCTTTGGGGTTTACTGACTCGTCGCGCTGTGTAATTACCTCAAATTGAGGTAACAATCTTGGGAATCACTTCTAACTGCAATAAACCGATAAAATGACATTAGAGAAAGAGCGAAGAACTATAGGAGTTTTCGCTGGGTATTCCGATGCACAATTGGTACTTCAGGAACTAAAAGCTTCTAATTTTCCAATGGACAAAGTTTCTGTTATTGCACGGAATACAGAAGAAAGTGATATTGCTGGTGTTAGAATCATCGAAAACACTGGCAATACATCCTTAAAAGATGCTGCTGGAGCTGTTGCTAGTGATTATTTAGGAAATATTGCTGATTTATCAGTCGATCTAGTCCTCTTGGTAATTCCTGGTATAGGCCCAGTCATCTTAGCCGGAGCGGAAGTAACAGCGATCGCTACCACTTTAGCAGGTGGTTTATCCAGTTTGTTCCTAAGTTTAGGAATTACTGAAAAACAAGCACAGGGTTATAGCGATCTTGTCTGTAAAGGTTACTATTTGGTGATAGTAACCGGTATAGACATAGAACTTCGTCTTGCCAAGAGGATTTTTAATCGCCGCGATATTCAACAATGGGGAGTCTTTGAGCCATACTTGACCCCAAATAATCGCTACAAATATGCACTCGGTATTTTTTATCGATATCAAGATGCACAAGCAGCGGTTACTGAATTAAAAACCGCTGAATTCCCCATGAGTCAAATATCAATAGTTGTTAAAAATACAAGCAATCTGGGTGATATCTCTGGGGTGAATATCAGCAGTTCCCAAGATAAATATACTACTTTAGGAATTTCTGATGAGCTAACTAAATATTATGAGCATCATCTGACTCTTGGCCATTACATATTAGTACTAAAAGGCACTGATATCTATGTAGCAGGTGCAAGAGCTATTTTAGAGAGTAACAAAGTTCAACATTTTAGTATTTATAGTCAATCCGAGCTTGAGGCAGCTAGAAGCGATCGCCAGGTGATTAATAACTTCTAGTTAAATATTAAGTTGATATCAACAGATTTTTCGACACGCCATGATTGTGCGTGCATGTTCCTAAAAATGCTTTTGTACTATAAATTATATACTTCTATTGAAACCTTGACTTTGTTGTGGAATGGATGCTGCTGGCGATCGCTAAGGTTATGGTTTGTGTAGATTGATGTATAATGGCATAGATGTCATATCCAATTGCGAAATACACTATATCTAGTGTCTAGATAAATTACGTTTTAATTAATTGAATTTTACCGATTAGGCTGTTTAATTTTACTATCCAGTCTTTTGATTAATTTCAAAGTTATTGAACCATTACAATATAAATTTAAAGATATCATTTTTTAGCTAATGTTAAATTTAGAATCTAAGCAAAAATTTTTACCTATACCCGGCAATATTAAATTCAAAATATAATCAAGTAATTGCTTCTTTGGAAAGAAGTTATACTATTGAATGGCTTCTTGTCAAAATCTTAGATAAAAATATTAGTATTTAGTTATATACTTATTTAAGTGCCTTACATTTGTAAAAAGTTAGGATACAAATGATAATAGTTGGGGTGCAAAAAATTAGGTATATCCTAGATAAACTAAATATCCCCCATTGATTTTGCACAGCCAAAACATAATCAAAATAGTCTCAAAAACAGAAATAATTTGAATACGTGCCTGGAGTAATGTTAAACCGTTTGAAGATTGGACCCAAGATTGGAGTGAGTTTTGCCTTGAGTTTGGCAACTCTGACCACCATTGGTTTCATCTCCTACCAAAGCACCAATGAGCTTATTCAAACTTCGCGCCAAGAAAGCCATACTTACCAGGTGTTAAGTCAGCTAGAAGACCTCAACTTGCAACTGACAAATGCTGAGACAGGCCAACGCGGTTACATTATTACTGGAGAACAGCGCTATTTAGAACCTTATAACGCTGCTATTCAAGTACTGAATCAAAAAGTTAAAGAACTTCAAAGGTTAACGGCAGATAACCCCAACCAACAAAATCGGCTTGATATTTTACAGCCACTACTAACCGAGAGAATGGCTGTAATGAAAGATGTCATAGAGCTACGGCAAAGCCAGGGCTTAGAAGCTTCTCAAAAAGCTGTTCTGACAGACCAGGGTAAACAACTGATGGATAATATCCAGAAAGTTATCCAGGCGATGAAAAATGAAGAGAATGGACTGCTAAAACAGCGTTCTGAGAAAGCACAAGCAGCTGGTCAGCAAACGCTCGCCAGCATTTTCTATAGTATTCCCTTATTTTCTTTGCTCTTAGCTTTGATTGGATTCGCCTTGACCAGACATATCTCAGTACCGCTGAAGCGAGTTTCTGATTTGGCAGAAAAAATGGCGGATGGGGATTTATCGGTAAGTTTACCAGATAGCGATCGCCAAGATGAAATTGGTGTGTTGACGCGCACCTTCAACCAGATGATCGTTAATCTGCGAAACACAACTCAAAAAAATGAGGAGCAAAACTGGCTCAAATCTAACTTAGCTGAATTTACTCAGATGCTCCAAGGGCAGCGAAATCTGGAAAGCGTGTCTAGTCTGATATTGTCGAATTTAGCACCACTAGTTGGGGCATCACAGGGCGTTTTTTATCTGATGGACTCCATAAACGACCAGCCTGTGCTGAAGTTGCTGAGTGGTTATGCTTATAAAGAGCGAAAAAACCTAGCAAATCAGTTTCGTTTAGGTGAGGGATTGGTGGGACAATGCGCCCTAGAAAAACAAAGAATCCTCCTCACAGAAGTTCCCAGTGATTATATCCGGATCAGTTCCGGTTTGGGAGAAGCACCACCGTTAAATATTATTGTCTTGCCCATACTATTTGAGGAACAGGTAAATGCTGTAATTGAACTTGCCTCTTTTGGGCCTTTTAACCAGTTGCACCTAACATTTTTAGAACAATTGAGTGAAAATCTGGGTGTATTTTTAAATAACATCGCTTCACAATTGCAAACACAGCAACTACTTGAAGAGTCTGTTGCTTTAACAGAGGAACTGCAAACCCAGCAAGAAGAACTACAGCAAAGCAATCAACGCTTGGAAGAACAGGCGCACGAGTTAGAAGAATCACAATTCCTTGTCAAGCAATCTAACGAAGAATTGCAACAACTAAATGAGGAGCTAGAAGAAAAAGCAGAATTGTTAGAAGTTCAAAATCGGGAAGTGGGCCGCAAGAACCAGGAAGTCGAGCGAGCGAGGAAGTCTTTGGAAGAAAAAGCTGCACAACTGGCTCTGTCTTCCAAATATAAGTCAGAATTTCTGGCGAATATGTCTCACGAATTGCGGACACCGTTAAATAGCCTATTAATTTTAGCAAGGCTACTGGCAGATAACTCTCTTAACAACTTGACCGACAAACAGGTAGAGTACAGTCGGACTATTTACTCGGCTGGAACTGACTTGCTGGAATTGATCAATGACATTCTAGATTTGGCAAAAATTGAGTCCGGTACTATGTCGCTCGATATTGAGCAAATTGCTCTTGCAGATTTGGAAACATCTCTAGAGCAGACTTTCCGGCAAGTTGCCCATAATAAAGAAATCAGTTTTACTATTGAACGGGATGAGAAGTTACCCCCAACAATTTATAACGACTCCAAACGTCTGCAACAAGTCCTGAAAAATCTCCTCGCTAACGCCTTTAAATTTACAGAACAGGGAGGTGTAAAGTTACAAATATTCCAAGTTGATAATTCCACGATCGCTTTTGCCGTCAGCGACACCGGCATAGGCATTCCAGCCGAAAAGCAGAAGATTATTTTCGAGGCATTTCAGCAAGCAGATGGCACAACTAGCCGCAAGTACGGCGGAACTGGCTTAGGCTTGTCCATTAGCCGGGAATTAGCTCAACTGTTGGGAGGGAGAATTGAACTACTCAGCCAGCCAGGACAGGGAAGCACCTTCACCCTTTACTTGCCCAAACAACAGGAAAAGAATAGTCAAAATATCACCACATCACCCCTTGAGCCAACCACCCCAAGCCGTACAGCATCGACCATAAAAGAACTGCCAATGGTGGAAAACAGACCCACAACTGTGGACATCTCTCCATCAGTGAAAGTACTTCCCAGCTTACTCCACGAGATTCCAGATGACCGAGAAATAATTCAACCGGGCGATCGCATTTTGCTAATTATCGAAGATGACGATAAATTCGCCCGCATCTTACTAGATATGGCACGTCAGCAGGGTTTTAAAACTATTGTTGCTTTACAAAGCAAACAAGGTCTAGCACTGGCAGAACAGTTTAAACCTAATGCGATTATGCTAGATATCCACATGCCAGAGATGGATGGTTGGACGGTGCTGGATCGTTTGAAGCATAAACCAGATACCAGGCATATACCAGTACACATACTTTCTGTTGATGAAAGACAACAACGGGGATTACAGCTAGGAGCAATTACTTATCTCCAAAAACCCGTGTCTCCAGAAGCGCTAACTCAGGTATTGACTGAGATTAAAGGCTTTATTGAGCGTCAGGTAAAAAACCTCCTAATTGTAGAAGATGACCCCGTACAAGCCCAAAGTATTATCGAACTGATTGGTAACGGCGATGTCCAGAGTACAGCAGTCGGTACGGGGGCAGAAGCTCTCGCGATTTTGCGATCGCATCACTTTGATTGTATGGTATTGGATCTCGGTCTGCCCGATATGAGCGGGTTTGCCTTAATTGAGCAGATAAAACTTGAACCCAAGCTTTTGAAACTGCCGATAATTGTTTACACCGGTAAAGAACTCAGCCGACAAGAAGAAACCCAGCTGCGGGGGCTAGCAGAGACAATTATTATTAAAAATGTGCGATCGCCAGAGCGGTTGTTAGACGAAACTGCCTTATTTTTGCATCGGGTGCAAGCAAATTTGCCCAAACCAAAGCGGCAGATGTTAGAGCAACTACATCAAACTGACCCGGTGCTGGCTAATCGGAAAATTTTGATTGTAGATGATGACCTCAGAAATATTTTTGCCCTGACCAGCTTTTTAGAAAGCTATCAAATGCAAGTGCTATTTGCCGAAAACGGCAGAGATGGCATAGAGAGGCTGCAAGCTAATCCTGAGGTTAATATAGTTTTGATGGATATCATGATGCCAGAAATGGATGGTTACGAAACCACCCGCGCCATCCGCAAACAACAACAGTTTCGCTCACTACCAATCATTGCTTTAACTGCCAAAGCTATGCCAGGTGACAAAGAAAAGTGCATCGAAGCTGGAGCCTCTGACTACATCACCAAACCTGTAGATACCGAGCAACTGCTTTCACTACTCCGGGTTTGGCTGTATCGGTGAGATTATTGTCAAGCCGTTGCTTGCAAATTTTCGCAGTAGATACAGCAATAACTCTGCTATATCTATTTCCTATTTCCCATATTCTCATTCAACTTTTGCATAAATTCTTGATGTTCAGTGGCAGCTAAACCTGCTTGCAGGACAGATAACACCGTTGCCATTTCTCCTGAGAGCAAGGCAGATACGGCCAACCACAACCCCGGAAACACCTGAGAGCGAATAATTCCCTGCTCATCGGTTGGTAGCGAAACATACTCGTCCGCTTGCAGCCTAAACCAATCCAACTGATTATCTAATGTTCGCCAGACAATATACTCCTGTACTCCATTCCGCCGATAGGTGCGTTTTTTATCATGTAAATCGATGGCTGCACTGCTTGCTGCCACTTCTATTACCAGTTCGGGTGCGCCTTGGATATAATCATCCTCACTAATCAATGCCTGTCTGCCCGGAATAAATAGTACCGCGTCAGGCTGTGGTTCATTATCCGCATCTAAACGCACTGTGGGTTCAATTCCCAAAACAACGCCAGGGGTTGCAGTTTTATAGTTCCATAACCACCCGATCAAGTCTCCATGTGGTTCGCCATGACTTTTAATTCTCAGTGGCGATGCCATGATATACACAACTCCCTCAACCAGTTCAGCTTTTCTTAAATGTGGCATTGCCTGATAGCGCCGCTCAAATTCGTAGCGAGATAAGCGATCGCCATTTTCCAAAGGTAAAACTGAAATGACTTTTTTAGGAGTTGTAACCATTCCTTTGTCCTCTTTACCCAAATTGTTCAAACTGAATCAAAGTATTCTAATTTGACACTGCTGGATTTATTTTACTCCACACATGAAAAAGCTCCTTTGGACTGAAACAGGAGCGTAATAACTAAAAGCCCACACTGACCCCCCAAACGGGTACAGTGTGGGTAATTTATGCTTATAACACTAATGGCAATCTTAGCGAAACATACTACTAACTGAAGTATCTTCATGAATTCGCCAGATAGTTTCTCCCAACAGATTAGCTACTGACAACACCACAAGTTGTGGAAAACGATTGTTTTCTGGTATGGGAATAGTATTGGTGACAATGACTTCCTCAAACAAGCCACTAGACAACCGCTCCATCGCTGGTGGAGAGAATACCGCATGAGTTGCACAGGCGTATACCTGACGCGCTCCTTCTTCACGCAGTAATCGCGCTCCTTCTGCGATCGTTCCCCCAGTGTCGATCATGTCATCTACTAACACTGCCGTTTTGCCTTTAACATCGCCAATGATATTTAACACTTCAGCAACATTATGTGCCTGACGACGTTTGTCAATAATTGCCAGTGGCGCATCATCCAGTTTTTTGGCAAATGCCCTAGCTCGTGCTACACCGCCAACATCGGGGGAAACAACCACAAGATCGGGCAGTTCTTTGCTTGCTAGATAATCCAGCAATACTGGCGAACCGTAAACATGGTCAAAGGGGATATCGAAATAGCCTTGAATTTGAGCCGAGTGTAAATCCATTGCTAGAACGCGGTTGGCACCTGCTTCCACGATCAAGTTAGCAACCAGTTTAGCGGTTATTGACTCTCGTCCTGCCGTTTTGCGATCGGCACGAGCATAACCATAGTAGGGAATTACTGCCGTTACCTGTCGCGCAGAAGCTCGACGACAGGCGTCAACCATAATCAATAATTCCATCAAATGATCGTTGACGGGTTGACAACATGGCTGGATTAAATAAACATCACAACCTCGAATCGATTCTTGGATTTGAACGTAAAGTTCTCCATCCGCAAATCTTTTGCGAATCATTGGCCCCAAGTCCATGCCCAGATAACGAGCGACTTCTTGAGACAGTTGTAAATTGGCAGAGCCAGAAAACAGCCGCAGGCGATGATTATCGTTCAGTCCTGTTGCAGATGGTTGCACTTTGAAAGTTGCAGAACTGAGCACAGCAGATCCTCTATGTGCATTCATAGTAATATTATCATTAGAGATTTAATAGATTTAACCAAGAAATAGCCTAAAAAAACATCTGTAAGTTTTATTGAAGCTTCCATACAAAATTTAAACATTTTTCCATGAAATTATTATTCGCTACTTATCTAGTCTTCTTGGCAAACAAGCTATTCATAGCTTAACTGACATCAAGTCGATGCACTAGGTCTATAGTTCAATTTTTTGGTTGAGGTAAATAAGCCTAATTGCTTAAACATTATTGGTGTGCTAAGTTCTTCTAATTACCTCATTGATAGCTGACAGTAAAGCATTGACAACTTTAGTTGATATTAAAAAGTTTGTTCTCACACAGTATAGCACTTGTAACTAAGTAGTCAAAGAGTAGCTTATTACTCTATAGCCTACGCATTGACAAAAGTGACAGTTATTATAAAGCCTAAAAAAAGCTGGCAGTGGACAAAATTTATCCACGCACTAGCAAGTTTTTAGATAAAGATTAAATAAAGATGTTTTTTTGATACTTAATCTTACTTAACACAAGTAATTTCATTTAAGTAACTTATTGTAAGTATTTTTACTTAAAAAATTTAGTTGAATATAAAAAAATTGTTGAATATCATTGATATTGAATTTGTCTGCGAACATCCTGTCAAGTAGAAGCTACGAATCACATCTGAACTAGTTAGTGACCGTATTATTACTGAGATAAAAATAGTACTTTTGGGTATGCTTGATTTTTGAGTGATTGCGATCGCTCTACTTGGGTGCAGCGAGAACTGCCTCTGCCCTGTGATTCAAACGAATCGTGATTTTGGATGTTGGGGCGATCGCGGAGGGAATAAATTCGGTAAATAGCCCAATGGCATAATTTTGAGAACTTTGCAGATGAAAAATTTTAAAATTTTTTGATGCAGTAGCCCAAATCTGGGATGGAAGAGAAACGCCATCTAGCTCAAATAAGAATTGACAAAATCAAGATTTGTAGTGCTAAATAAATCATTATTGAGTGAGATATAGCGATTACCAGTTACGTGAGGTATAGATAATATTTTGAAACGCAAAGGGACGCAAAGTAAAGCGCAGAGGTACGCAGAGCTTTGTACCTCAGCAGACTAGGAAACGCTATAACACTATTCTTTATAAAGATGCTCGCTACCTATTTTATTGTGCAGAAGCTTGGCTTACACAAGCACAGTTAGCCGATTGCAATTTTTTATTTTTCCACAGGATTGATTGAGAAAGAGATGAGTGATTTGTATAACTTCGATTCTCAAGTTAATTTTGAATATTTCAAAATTTATCGTTTTCTCAGGCAGAGAAATTGAATTGAGGAGTTATGCAGTAGGAAACAACTTTGCTCTGGTAGAGTCTACTTGTTGAGTATAGTAGAATATTGCCGCAGGTAACTGTCCGTCGCCTCTTGGACTTAATCTTTGTGGGTGACTTCCTCCTCAGTTGCTACTACACTCAATCAACCGATCATGCAACCACCGATTACAGTTGGCACTGTCTTGCAAAACCGTTACCGCATAATTCAAATTCTCGGACAAGGAGGATTTGGTAGAACCTATCTGGCAGAAGACCAGAGGCGCTTTAACGAACTTTGCGCGATCAAAGAATTGAATTCAACAGCAAGGTCGGCTTTGGATTGGGAGAGGGCACAAGAGCTTTTTCACCGAGAAGCTGCCATTTTATATCAAATCGAACACCCACAAGTGCCGAAATTTCGGGAAAGATTTGAGCAAGACCAACGCTTATTTTTGGTGGAGGATTACGTTGCAGGTCAGACGTACCGCACTCTGCTGGCTGAACGTCAAGCTGTGGGTAAAACTTTCACAGAGGCTGAAGTATTGCAGCTGATAGAGTTGTTGTTGCCTGTTTTAGAGCATATTCACAGTCGAGGAATTATTCACCGGGATATCTCGCCAGAAAACATTATTTTGCGAGATAGTGATGCGAAACCTGTGTTAATTGACTTTGGGGTAGTGAAAGAACTGGCAACGCGTTTACAATCACCAAATAATCCCCTGCCAGAAACCACCGTGGGAAAATTAGGCTACTCTCCCAGCGAACAAATGCAAACAGGGGGAGCTTATCCTAGTAGTGATTTGTATGCATTAGCGGTAAGCGCGATTGTTTTGCTGACTGGTAAAGAACCAAAGGATCTATTCGATCAAAACCAACTAACTTGGAATTGGCAGCGGTGGGTAAAAGTGAACCCGCGATTTGCTATAGTGTTGAATCGAATGTTGAATCATATACCGAGCGATCGCTATCAAAGTGCTACTAGTGTATCTCAAGCACTACAACCTTTACACGAAGTCAGTCCTCCGAATGTGAATGTGTCTAACTTGCAGACAATGGCAGTTAGTCGCCGTCCTGACTTAGTAGCACCAGCAGCTTCGCCCAAGAAAACCGATCCTGTGATTCCACCAAGTCCCACTAACTCAATTTTGGATAATCCGTTAGCGATCGCCGCAATTGCCATTGGTGTCACGATCGTAGCAGGATTTGGTTCTTGGGCATTAGTCAGTTCCATCCGCAGTCAGTCAAAAACATCAGATGAGAGGCTTCCACAAAATTTTCCTTCACCAGTAATTTCTAGTGGTACTACATTCACACCGACACCGACACTAACACCGACACCAACACCCACACTCACATTTACACCTACTAACGAGCCACCTGTTATATCTACTAAGCGCCTCAAGCTTACAACATCTAACCCGATCGCGGTTGAAGGTACTCTCAAAGCAAATCAAATCATCCAATACAGCTTTTTTGGCCGAGAAGGTACTAAATTAAATACGTCTATTGACCCAGGCAGCAGCATTTTGCTAACAGTCTTAAGTCCCAATGGACAACCAATTGAGAATACTGCCCAACAAGTCACATTTTATCAAGGCACATTGTTGGTTACTGGTAGATATACTATTGAGTTAACTCTGCTTTCAGGTGTTGCCGAAAGCAATTACAATCTCAATGTTGCATTAGAAAAATCAGTCAAACCAATTCCCACAGAGACACCTTTGCCACTTCCTACAGAAACACCCTTGCCACTTCCTACAGAAACACCTTTGCCAATTCCCACAGAAACACCTTTGCCAATTCCCACAGAAACACCCTTGCCAATTCCGACCATTACTGAAGCGCCGACTTTGCCGCCGACTGATGGAACACAACCATTTTCTGGCCAAAGAAATTAATGTTAAACACACTACTGATTACTGGAACTGATACGGAAGCTGGTAAAACTGTTTTAACAACAGCGTTAGCAGCTTATTGGCAAAAATATTACCCGCAGCGTCACTGGGGAATTATGAAACCGATTCAATCGGGGATTGGCGATCGCGAGTGGTATCAAAAGCTATTCGTGCTAGAACAATCTACTGAAGAAATTACACCTTTATATTTTCAAGCACCTCTGGCCCCTCCCATAGCAGCAGCAAAGGAAAATCGCCAAGTAGATTTAGCACTTGTGTGGCAAGCTTTGTCTAAATTGCGATCGCAGCGTGATTTTGTACTTGTAGAAGCCTTGGGAGGGTTAGGTTCGCCAGTAACTGAGGAATTAACAGTAGCTGATTTAGCGGGGGAATGGCGTTTACCAACAGTATTGGTAGTACCAGTGAGATTGGGTGCGATCGCTCAAGCAGTGGCGAATGTAGCATTAGCTAGACAATCGCGCGTCAATCTCAAAGGCATTGTTTTGAACTGCGTACAAAGACGAACGGATGCAGAAATAGCCGACTGGACACCATCTCAATTGATTCAATCACTCACTAACACGCCAGTTTTAGGCTGCTTACCCTATCTAGATAACCTGACTGATTTAGATAAACTTGCTCAAATAGCATCAGATTTAGATTGGGAAACACTAACACTTGAGAATGATTTAAATTGACATTACCGAAGGAAGGCAGGGGAGAAATCAATTCAAAATTCAAAATTCAAAATTCAAAATTCAAAATAAAAGAACTTCTGCCTCCTGCCTCCATCCTAAATAGCCTTCATTGACAGACTGACAACGAATGTCGCCCCCTGTCCAATTCCTGGACTTTCGGCTAACACTGTACCACCGTGTAATTCTACCAAGTGACGGACGATCGCTAACCCTAATCCTAGTCCGCCATGCGATCGCGTGCTGGAACTGTCAGCTTGACGAAAGCGTTCAAATACATGGGGTAGGAATTCGGCAGCAATTCCCGCTCCCGTATCACTCACCCGAATTTGCACGTAAGATTCAATACACTCTAATTGCACATCAACCCTGCCGCCCTTGGGTGTAAACTTGACGGCGTTGGAGAGCAAATTCCACACAACCTGTTGCAAGCGGTTGGCATCGCCCACAACTATCTCCACTTTCGGGTCGAATTTACATTTGATGCTAATCTCTTTAGCCTGGGCTGCTGGATACACAGTATCAATTGCCGCCTCTACAAGCGATACAAGTTCAACCTGCTCCCTCTTTAAATGGAGTGTGCCTCTAATAATTCGTGATACATCGAGAACATCTTCAATTAGTTGTGTCAGGGATCTAGTATTCCGTTCAATTGTCTCTAGTGCCCGGCCAGTAGTAGCTCGATCGAAGTTGCGAGTTATAAGTAGCTGTGTCCAGCCCAGTATAGCATTGAGGGGTGTACGGAGTTCGTGAGAGAGTGTGGCGAGAAACTCATCCTTCATCCGGTTTGCAGTTTCGGCATCGGCGCGTGCTGCTTGTTCGCGTTTGAGCAGTTCTTCGCGTTCTTGCTCTGCTTGCTTGCGATCGCTAATATCAATCATGAATCCATGCAGTAACTGTGGGCCATTTTCATCCCGCACTACATTTACAATGTCATATAGCCAGACAACTCTGCCATCAGCAGCTAACATTCTGTATTCAAATTCGTAATTATTTAGTGATAAAGAAGATTCTTGGCAATACTGAATAGCCCACTGCCGATCTTCTGAATGCATATTTTTTTCCCAGAAATTATCGGTGTACCAGTCTGACAATGGATAGCCTAGAATCTCAACAGTTTGCGGCCCTACGTAGGTAAAATTCCCAGTATTAGCATTTACCTCCCAAGGAATCACGCGGACTTTTTCAGTCAGCATCTTTAACCGTTTCTCGCTTTGTTTGAGAGCTGCTTCTGCTAACTTGTGAAGTGTAATATCTGTGACAAGGGCAACAAATCCTGCAACTTTCCCCTCCTGACTGAACTGGGGAATGTAAGTGACATTCACGTAACGGTTTGTGCCATCTTTATCGGGTAATTGGGTTTCGTAAGTTACTTGCTCTCCTGAAAGTACTGCTTCTACATAAGGAAGAATAGACTGATAAACTGACTCTCCCAAAATTTCTCTAATATGTTTACCAGAAATTTCGGAAGCAGGAAGCTCATACCAGTCTTCATATTCTTTATTATTAAAGCGATAACGCTGCTCGCTATCAACATAAGAAATTTTGACGGGCACAGCATTGGTAATTAGGCGCAGTTCATCTTCTCGTTGACGGAGTGCTGCTTCGGCTCGTTTGCGTTCTGTGATGTCGCGTTGAGTTCCCCACGCTCTCACTAAAAACCCATTTTCGACAATTCCCACTAGATTATTCAAAAAATATTTAGAATTACCTTGCTTATCTATTTCATGAGACTCGGCATCAATTAGTCGGTAGTTAGAACGGATAAAGTTACGCAGGTATGCAATATTATGTGGATCGGAGGCAACAAGAAAGTCTCCTAATCTGACACCGATAATTTCTTCGGCACGAGAACAGCCATACATCTGTGCCATAACATTATTGCATTCTGCCAAGTAAACATATTGGTAAAAATGTTGAATTTGTTCATCTTCTGGACAATCTAGCGAAATTGGTACTTCCAGTTCGATGCACCAAATACCTTCTGAACTCTGCTCTAAAAAAGTGCGGTAGCGTTCTTCGCTTTTAGAAAGGGCAAGTTCTGCTTGTTTGCGTTTGCTTATATCAATCACAAAAGAAATAATATGATTTTGGTTATTTTCTAATAAAGCAGAACCTAACAGAATAGGAACGCGGCTCTTATCTTTGCGGATGTATTCGTTTTCAAAAGGCTGACACACGCCTTTAGTTTTGAGTTCTGCGATTGCACTGTTGTTAGTTTCAATATATTCTGGTGGGATCATGTCGTGCCATCTGACTCGTCCTGCTAGCAAATCCTCCTGAGAATAACCTACCATTCGTAAAAAAGCATCATTAGCTTCTGCAATCGCCCCGTCCATATTGGCTACAATTACCCCAATAATGTTGGACTCTACCAACCTTTTAAATCTGGCTTCGCTCACCTGTAGTTTCTGCAAACTCGTTTGAAGATGTTGTTTGGCAGTGCGTAATTCTGAGTTCAGCAAGTTAATAATTGTTGTCACCAGCACAAACAAGCATAAGCGCAGTATGTTGTCAAGACTTACAACCAAGAGCGAAAACACTGGTTCTAAGAAAAAGTAGCTGACGGCTAAAGTAGACAAAGCAGTAGCCAGTAACCCTGCTTCCATACCGCCATACCAGGCACTAACCGCCACAGCAGCAAAAAATAGCAGAAAAATACTTGGTTTAAGTAGTGGCTGTAGCAATAGTGTTAATAGCAATACGCTACCAACAGCCAATAGTGCCACAACATAAGGCGCTAGAAGGGAACGTGTTCCTCTCAATGTCGCTTCTCCTTTTATGCAGCTAGCTAAAAGATTATTCCCAAAATCAGCTAGAAAATGCGTAGGCGTAGCCCGTCATAGACAATTTTAAAAGCATATATTTTGCCTTCTAATTGTGAATTTACCCAAAGAAAAAAAGTAATAAAAGTCAACCCAGCTATTAATATAATCTGCGCCTGCAATTACAGATGTTTCAGCAAAAAGCTTTGTCGCTGTTCTTTGTAAAATTCAGACAGGTTATTGTTGGTTTGTCGATAGGACATTCCATGACTAATGAGCGCATCTAGTTGGGTTTTGTCGGAGTTAGTTGGATGAATCATGCACTTTTTGCGTTATTAGTAATCAATAGACTGGGGAATGGGGACTGGGGACTGGGGACTGGGGACTAGATACTAGATACTAGATACTAGATACCAAGTACTGAGGACTAGGAAAAACTTTCCAATCCCCAGTCCCTAATCCCCAGTCCCTAATCCCCAAAATGGCTCGTACCCCTACATTAAATTTTGATCGTGGCACATTAATTTTGCATCCACCACCACGCGGTAAAGGTTGGATGGACTATGCTACGTGGGATGATAGAGTTGAAAAATTCCGCATCCCAGCAATTAGATACCGATCGCTAGTGGAAGCACTACAAGCGGAAGATGTGAATTTTATCGATGAGGCCAAGCAATTTTATCCTGTAGATTTGGTTCCTACTCTGGAAATGGAACCTTATTCTCACCAGACTGAGGCGCTAGCAGCTTGGAAACTGGCGGGTAGGCAAGGGGTGGTTGTGCTTCCCACGGCGGCGGGAAAGACTTATTTGGCGCAAATGGCGATGCAGTCAACGCCGCGCACGACGCTGATTGTAGTACCAACTTTAGATTTGATGCATCAGTGGTATGCACATTTAGTAGCGGCTTTCCCCGATGCTGAGGTGGGATTACTAGGAGGTGGTTCGCGGGATCGAACAGCAATTTTAGTTGCAACTTATGATAGTGCCGCAATTCACGCTGAGACGTTGGGAAATCAATATGCGTTGATTGTTTTTGATGAATGTCATCATTTACCAACAGATTTTAATCGAGTAATTGCAGAATATGCGATCGCACCTTATCGCCTGGGACTCTCCGCGACACCGGAACGTACTGATGGCAAGCACGCTGACTTAAATATCCTCATTGGTCAAGAAGTATATCGCAAACGCGCTGAAGATTTGGCAGGGAAGGCATTAGCAGAACATGAAATTGTCCAAATTAAGGTAAAGTTATCGCAACTTGAGCGGGAAAGATACAACCAGTTAATTCAAACCCGCAACGACTTTTTGAAGCAATCAAAGATTTCTTTGGGGAGTTTGCAAGGTTGGCAAATGTTCGTGCAAATGAGTGCGCGATCGCAATCTGGACGTAGGGCAATGTTAGCGCATCGAGAAGCGAAAGATATCGCTTTGGGTACTGATGGAAAGTTGCGAATTCTGATTAATTTATTGGCAGAACATTATCCGGCAAGAATTTTGATTTTTACTGCGGATAACGCGACGGTTTACCGCATTTCTCAAGAGTTACTAATTCCGGCAATTACTCATCAAACTCCTGTGAAAGAACGACATGAGATATTAACCAAGTTTCGAGAGGGTAAATATAATACTTTGGTTGCTTCTCATGTTTTGAATGAAGGGGTTGATGTACCTGCGGCAACTGTTGCAATTATTTTATCGGGGACTGGTTCGGCTAGGGAGTATACTCAGCGGTTGGGTAGGATTTTACGGAAGGGGAATATTGAGAATAAACAGGCGATTTTATATGAGGTAGTGGCGGAGGATACGAGTGAGGAAGGGACTTCGGCTAGGAGAAGAGGACAAGGGGACAAGGGGACAAGGGGGCAAGGGGAAAATCAAGGGAAGTTACAGGTTGTGTATGGGAGTGGGAAGGAAAGGAGTTTGAAGGCTGCGGAACAGTTAGAAATTAATTATTCGATCCAAAATCCAAAACTTATACTGAGCGAAGTCGAAGTATCTAAAATACAAAATTCAGCAGATGTTACCAACAGATTTACTGATGCATCGCCAAAACGGGGAGGAGATCATCCCGAAGAGACTGAAGATTGATCGAGCAACTTCGGAGTTGGCGATTGAGTTAATTAATTATTTTCAATCAGCAGTGGGGAAGACTCAAGGTGTACTTGAGCGACAGCTGACTGATTTTGAAGGAGATTCTACAGATTATCGGGTGAAGCGGGGGTTAGCTTATATTCTCAAAAGCAGTTTTTGCACTTTTGAGATAGTTAGTCCGCTGGAACCACAAATGTTAAGAGAACGGGTATTTTCGTTGGCTGCAAAGTCTGTTTCAAGTCGGGAATCAACCCAAGTTACTTTGAGTAAAATTGCTGATGAGTTAACTCAAGAACTTGAGCGGGAAGTTTTATTGGAACAGGTTCGGAATGGACTATATGCTGATTTATCTGAAAATAAGATTTTGACTGTTTTTGATGCACCAACAGCGCCAGATTTATTAAATAGATATAACTTATCTCAGGTGCAAGGTGTGTTTTATAAGGCCAGTCAACTGGTGTTAAATGCTCACCGGAATGTTCCGGGAGAATATAAGTTGTTATTTCGCTATTTAAAGTTGTTTCAATTGATGGCTTATATTGAAGGTGATGCTGACCACGGGTTTACAATTACCATTGACGGGCCGACGAGTTTATTTAATCCTAGTACGCGATATGGATTAGCGATCGCTAAACTTATTCCGGCTTTACTTCACGTTACTAAATGGAGTCTTTCTTCGATTCTTCAAACCCGTGACGCTTATACAAATACCTGGAAAACTGGACGTTTTACTCTCAATTCTGAATGTGGTTTGGTATCCCACTATCCACCAGGTAAGCCCTACGATAGTATGTTAGAAGCATCTTTTGCTGATAAATGGGATGCATTGAAAAGTGGTTGGGCGTTAGAGCGAGAAGTTGATTTGATCCCAATTCCTGGTAGCGTAATGATTCCTGATTTTCGCTTGGTGCATCCTGATGGACGCACTTTCTTGTTAGAAATTGTTGGTTATTGGCGACCAGAATATTTACAAAAGAAGTTTTCTCAGGTGCGGCGGGCTGGACGTGATGATTTGATTTTGGCAATTTCCGAGCGACTTAATTTAGAAAAAGCGGGAGTAAAATTAAATGATGTCCCCGCCAGAATTGTTTGGTTTAAAGATAAGTTATTGCCAAAAGCTGTGTTAGCTGTGATGGATTGAACAAGGAAAAATGACTGGAGAAATCATAACTAATTTATGCGAAGATGATATTATTTTTTAAACCCAAAATGTAACTTTTACTGATTGATTTGGCAAGAGACGCGGATCTTCTCCACGAGATATAGCTGCCATAATTGACTCGACAAATATATGAATTGTGTCCGCAGGCGTATTATAAAATTGTGTCCCGTATTTAGCGATCGCTTCCCCCTGAATACCCAAAATTTCCACGTCTTGGCGGATAATGTGTTGAGCAGTCCACCGCACAAAGGGACGCGCTAACTTATTCCAAATACCGTAGTTATAGGTGACATCGGTGTAAACCAGAGTTGAATTATCGGTTTCTGGAATAGATTGACTGGTAATGAACAAATGGCGATTCTGTGCCATTTTATATTCTACAGAGGTAATATTTGGCATATAAAAGCGATCGCTATGTTTAATCTCTGCACCCTGCAAATTCAGAAAACGGCTGTACCATCCCAAATTATTGTTTTCGTTGCGATACTCCACCAAAACCGAACCATTGCAGCGTTCTACAGTCATCTCTAACTTTTGTTGGCGGGAAGTACGGAAAACACCAGGATGAACAAAAGCCGTATGGGGAATATCAATAAAGTTCTCCGCACAATTAGTCACATTGTTAGCAAAACGGTTAATTACCCGTACCGTCTCCCATCCGGTTTGTCCGTAGTGAGGCATAGAAAAAGGTTCAAGATTAACACTTGGGGTATCGGCTAACCGCACATAAACATAGCCATCTTGTTCTTTGGTAGCGTAACACTTGGCTCGACGCTGTGGGGAAGGCTTGAAATCATCTCCTTCGGCTGGAACAGCAATCACGTTTCCAACTGCGTCGTATACCCAACCATGATAGGGACATTGTAAAGCACCATCACAGATTTTACCTGATGATAGACGGCTATTGCGGTGTAAACAGCGATCGCGCAAAGCTACGGGTTGTCCATCTTCACCGCGAAATATTGCTAACCATTCTCCTAAAACGGTGCGTGATAATACCTTATTAAGTTGTAGCTGTTCGCTGAGTGCGACAATGTACCAGAAATCTGCAAATTGCATGGTGGGTGGGAGCGATCGTATTTAAATTATGGCAATGTCTTGAATAGAACTGCATTGCTATATCTATTGAATTCCAAAAGAGCTAATTTACAATTAAAGGTGAGATAACCTAAGACGAGGAAACGATCGTGACATTAGAACAATTGCAAAAGCAGATATTAGAGTTATCAATTAGCGATCGCTGGACATTAGTGCAGATTCTTTTGAAGTCGCTACAGCAAGAAACTAGTTCTCAATTGCAAAAGGGTAACTTGTCCCGACTGCGAGGGATTGCAAAAGGTACAGAAATATCAAGTGAAAATATAGAAGTGGATTATATTAACTATCTCACCTTAAAGTATCAGTAATATAAATATTAATTTAGTACAAATATTATTTTGTGTATTATTGTTGTAGTATTAAATATTAGTACCCAGCTAAAATAAACAGGTTTGTGAGTTAAACAATGCATGAGGAGGCTTAGAATAATGCGCTGCATTTTTTGCAAAAATGATTCAAGTAAATCTAGAAGTGTTGAGCATATTATTCCAGAGTCTCTTGGTAACACCACGAACATACTTCCTAAAGGAGTAGTTTGTGATACTTGTAACAACTACTTTGCACGGAAAGTAGAGAAACCTTTTCTTGAAGCTCCTGCACTGATGTTTCTCCGTTTTCATCAAGCTATCCCAAACAAGAGAAGTCTAATTCCACCGATATCAGGAATGCTCTTACCAGAATTTCCTGTTACTGCATATCGATACATTGATAGCCCTTTAGTAGGAATGATTGACGTTCCGTTGAATGCAGTTGAACATATTTTCCAAAATGATGGAGGACAGTTAATTCTTCCGAGTGGTGGTCAACCACCATCTGACAAAATCATCTCAAGATTTTTGGCAAAGGCAGCCCTTGAATTAATGGCTAAACGATTATTAGATACTTCTGGTGGAATCGATTACATAGTTGATCACCCAGAACTTGATCCTATAAGAGATCATGCCCGCCGAGGTAATATACCAGATTGGCCACATCACTCACGCCGAATCTATGACATGAATGAGACGTGGATTGACGAATTTGGTTCAGAGGTACAAATGGTTCATGAGTCTGATATTCTTCAGACTGCTTGGGGCGAGTATTTTTTCGTTCTAGCAATCTTTGGGTTGGAACTTGTGATCAACTATGGTGGTTCAGAAATTGAAGGATATCGGCGCTGGTTGTTGGAGAACAATGGGGATAGTCCCTTACATATCGGTAAGAACAAGGTAAATTCCCGACTAAGACGAGCCACAAGCTAACACATAATTTCAACTAGCTGCTAATTCAGTTAGTTACTGTTATCTAACTCGCTAGAGACATGAAAGACTTTAAATAAAAGTCTATTTCCACTGCTAGAAAGTTACTAAACGTATCATGGCTTTTGACGAAATAAGGCTCTTGTTGCCCTTCGCAATATGAGTACGTTGGTGGGTTATCGCCTTCAGAAAGCCTAAAAAAGCTAAACTGATAACCCTGGTGCATGAAAAATACAAAAGCATCTTCTGGCAAAGCTTCAGGAAAATCATTTTCTACCAAAAGTTCTTTAGCCCATTCTTGAATTTGCGGTAGATGCTGGTAAAAGCAATCTGAACCACGCAAAAACTTACCTGCACCATGTCCCATCATCTTGAGAAAATCTTTGTAAATACTGGGCAAAGTAATACCTTGTTGTTGTTCAAATTGAATTATTTCCAAATCTGAACATGGCGAAAGCTGATTTTCGTTAAAAATAAGCTGAAGTGGTTCGGGTAAATTGCGAATTAACATTTATACCGACTCCTTTACGCAATGTTTCCGTGATGTACATTTAGCTGAATGTTTGGGAAAGTTTGCCTAAACTGCTTGATGACATACTCACACGAATCACATGGCTCTCTCTCCGTGAATAACTCAATTTTACCCTTTACTTCTCTATTATTTGTATATTTTTGGGCAATCGCTTCTAATATTTTGTACTCTGAGTCTAAGTCTCTTCGGTGTCCGGTAACTTCAAAGGTTTTAAACATCGGTTGAGCCGGTACATCAACCGCTCCCTCTTGCAACAGCTTACCACTAAAGGCGAATAGCTCGGAAAATGTCTCATCTACCCATACTCTAGCAACAGCAACATTTCGGGCTGGTGCTGGCACGTTACAAGTTTTACGAATTTCTGCGACGCGCTTTAACCAATCCATACTTGCTCTTCTAGTTGTTTTTAAATCACCATCTAAATCCTACGAATTTCAACATTAGCTGTAATATCAAGCTGACAAGCTAACCGCGCATGAGGATTATTAGGTGCTAAAGTCTCCAGCATTTCCTGTTCATCAGGTTGGGGAGGAGGAATATCACCAAGAACCTCAACCAAACAAGTGCCACAAATACCAGTCCGACAACCAAATAAAACAGGTGAATTCTGAATTGTGAGATGTTCAGATAAATTTTTATGGTATTCCAAAGTGATAGGAACAAACTCACTTCCAGGAAACGATATCTTACATAATTCAGCCATAATACGCAATAATTTTACCTAAACAACACTCTTCCATTCCTCTCTGCGCCTCTGCGTCTCTGCGTTAGATATAAACAAATATTCTTGGTGTTCAAAATCTTTAAAAGCCCTTTGTTGAGTTGCCAAATATCGAGAAATTGAATTAGTAGCCATCAGTGACATATCCCGATTACGTTGCCAAAGATAATCGAGCTTTTCAACATACACTTGATAAGATTTCATCGCCTCTTGATGAGTTGAAAAACTGCGCTGTAATCCTTCCGACTCCTCGGTAAAACAACGGCGGATCATTTCTTTAGCATCACTGTCACTCATCTCAAAAATTGGCGATTGCAACACCTGATAAATCTTACTATACAGCGCCGGCTCGTACCAAAAAATTCCGTTTATCGCTGCCGAAAAATGAAAATGATCGCGCTGACATCCCAGCAATCCTAAATTAGCAACCAGTCGCTCATAAGCAGTTGGTGGCTTAAGACAAGTGACAACATCGTGAGATATAATTGTTGAACTATTGAAGTGAAAACTTTCATCCATGAAGTGATAATATGAGACTTTAGCAGGAATTGGAGCAGCTTCAGGATGGGGATGTTTTTGATAATAATTGCTGAGTTTGTGCTGTACTAACTTGCCGTTTAGTGTCCGCACTCCCCGGACAGTGAAATACTGACAAGCCAAAAAAGTATTATTCGCAGAAATTAACCCAAAGTATTGAAGTTGAATTTTTTTCCACCAAGTTTTTAGAGCATTGGTGTTAGCATAAACCATCGTTTCTGTAAAGGGGCCGCGCATGGGGTAGGTAAAGATAAGTTCCCCAAACAACGCTTGTTCAACCTGTTTGGCAATTGTGCGGAAGGCGTTAATGTGCGATCGCTCTTGGGCAGATTCTAAATCTAATGTATCGCAGATTAAGCGAAAATCCTCTTGGGCGTAAAGTCCAGCTGCGCTGGTTTGATTGAAAAAGATAGTTGCAATTTCAGCAGAAACAATTTGTGAGTAGTAAGCTACCCAGTAAAGTTGGTTCAAAATTATACGCTGATGTTGGCTGGACTGTTCCCATAAAGGTGTACCATATAACAGGGAAAATTCCTCTGGATTCCAATACTCGTTTTGACAATCTTCATAGCGAAAATTGCTAACTGCTTCATCCATTAAAGCAGTATGATCTTGCTGTTTGTTGCGAGTGTGGTTAATTTGTAATTTGCGATGAATAGTTTTTTCCATATCCGTTTTGATTTAACGCAGAGATAAGATTGAGATTTATTACACACATTGATGGGCGGGGAGTGGTTCAAAAGCTCCGCGTTCTTCTAAATGTTGCAGGATAGACTGGGCTGATGTTCCCCCCATGAGCGATCGCAATATTTGTAATCGCGTTCCACTGTGGGTTTCTGTATCTAGTTCTTCTAAAATTTGGATTTTTTGCGATCGCGTCAGATGTCCTTTCACTCGTTCAACTGCTGTTAGTACACTTTGTGGCCCCACTTGTACCATAAACAAAAACTGTGCTAATACATCGAGAATTGTTGTTTGACTGAATGCTGAAACAGTAATTTGATTAAATAAGGTGGTTCCTGTGGCGTGATGACGGGATTCTGATTGTAAAAAACTGGAAAAAAGTTCTGCTAAAACTGGATAGCGGCATTCCTTTGCTAAACGCCGATAATGGCTTAAACCCCATCCTTCTAAAACGACTTGCAGCACAAATAACAAAACTGTTTTATCTGCACTTTCAACCACTTCTGATAGTAAGCGCAAAAACGGATCGTCTGTGCTAGTTAATTCCATTTCTGGTAAAAAATGGCTAAGTTGGTGAAGGTGGGTAGCTTCATCAGCCGTAAACAATCCATAAAGCATTCGTTCTTCAACTGTTTCTGCTAACAGTACCATTTTTGCCATGTAGCCAACGCCTGCTTTCTCAATGAAATACGATTCTTCTAACAAACTGCGGTTGGCAAGTTCTAGAATAGCAGATTGTTCAGTAATATTAGATTGTTGAAAAATTTTGACTTGATGTAAGTTAAAAAAATCAGCATTCCAATAATTTAATTGTGGATAATTATCATAATTATTCTGATTGGGTAATGCTGCTGTTAATATCCGTTGCAAACGGTCATTAGAATCTGTGTGTGGTAAATCAAAACCAACAATGTTATATTTTAAATCCATTTTTTCTGTTCAATTAAAGTGAATTCAGGGTCATACCAATTCTCCGTAAGTTTACACTTAATAATTACTCCTTGTCTCTCTTGGCGTACTTGGCAGTTCGTTTAATAATTAATTGCATCTTCATAGCGAATTACTATTAGGTATTGATAGGGTTTGAATATTTGGATAATTAACAGTTTCCCAAGTTCCCCAGGTTAAAGCTTTCTGGTGATTAACGTGCTGAATAAATTCCAGAATAGATTGATCTGCTTTAGTGGGAGTCTTTAAATCAAACTGAATTGTCTGAAATACCTGTGTATCCCCTTTGGCAAAGTAATTACCAACTTGCTGAGTTAACCATAATAAACCACGATTTAAAATCCATCCCCAAAATCCTGGACGCTTAGGAGTGACAAGAATTGTTTGCCCTTCAGTTTTACCACCTTCTATCATTCGCAGTGTAAATATAATGTAGAAGTGCAGGAAATCCGGGCCTAGCGTCACAGTGCCAGTACTGCCATACCAGTAACACATACTATAAGTAACTTCGTTGCGATATAGAGGACGAATCAGGCGAATTAACCAGGAATCATCCCCTCCGCGTGTAGTGTTACTGAAGGTAATAGCGCTAGGGTTGAGGTTTTGAGAATCAAATACAATTTCTAAAGGTAAATTGTGTACTGTATTGAAATGGTGAGCATCAATTGCATTAATTAGTAAGACATTGGGATGGCAGTTTTTGACAAATTTAGTCCCCAATATGTAATCGCAATCTGTTTGTTCTAGTTCTGGTACAAAAGGCAGCGAACTTGGCTTTTCTTCTCCTACCCAAACCCAAATCATGCCGTACTTTTCCGCTGTATGCCACGTTTTAATACACACAGGTAGCGGTTTTCCCAGAGAAGGAACATCTACACAAATTCCGCGACTGTCATACTTCCAATTATGAAAAAAGCAGCGAATTCCGTCACCTTCTACCTTACCTTCTGCTAAATGAGCGCCCATGTGTGGACAATAAGCATCTATAGCTACTACCCGATCGCTAACTCCCCGATAAATTGCCAGATTTCTACCTAGCAAAGTTATAGCTTTTACCTTGCCAATTTTTAATTTTTTTGATGCTAATGCCCAGTACCATCCCTCTATAAATTGTGTTGGGTTGTTAAAGTTTGGTTGTGGGTTTGTAGATACCATAAAACTTAAATGACGACACAATCTTGCACAACTTGTAACGATGATTTTGACTCCCACATCCGTTTTCCAGCACGAGTGAGATTGTCATAGTTAATTTCAGTTAAACAAACTAATTCATCACCTAATCTATAGCCGGGGTTTTTGTCTTCAAAAAACTGGATATGGGGGTTAGTCTGTCTTCCTGTGGGGATTTCAATTAACTCCTCACAGAGAATTTGGGGATGCGGAAAATTGACGATACCAGTTGATTTTTGGTATAAACTACCATAGTATTCGCGTGCTAAACTCACCATTATATTTGTAATATTGGCAGGTGTTGTAACATCATAACGCGGGTAGAAATCTTGCCAAAAAGTAGGGAGAAAACGATAAGTGCGAAAACCAGAGCAAATTAGCAACCAGTAAAGTTTATTTTCTGCATAGTGTTGACGCAGAAAATTGATGGCGGCAATCCAACTACGTGGTAGTGTTGTACTCGACCAAGCACTAGGATCAACAATAGTGTCGCCAGAATACACCACACTAATTTTTTCTCCCAAAAAAGTCGTTTGGCATAACATCAGAGTTGAAAATCCTTTGAGTGCGTTGGATGTTTCATCTCTTAACAACAAAACCCAGTTTTTGCGCTCTAGATCGATTTGAAAGCCATCCCAGGTTATACCTTGAAAGTGATTTTGCAGCAACGCATACATGGCGATGCGATCGCTTCGCTGCAAATTTTGAACAGGAATCAGCAAACTCTTCATTACTCGTAAATTACTTAAATTCGATTTGTATTATATTTAATTAAAACTTTATCGACCATTATGGTAAATTTACGGTGTAATGTGACAGATTCCAGAATGGTTATTTACGTTATAATTCCGTATTCACATCTTGCACCCTCTCAATAAGAGTTAATGGAAATCGCCTACTCTACAAAATAATTAAGATGTATTTATATTGAGAAACAAAACGCAACATTATCAAAGCTTTTGTTGAGTTAAGCGATCGCTAACCCAGTCTACTATTCTACACCCCTATTTTTTGACCATCGAGACGGTTCTAGCTGATTTACATACTCCATATATTCAGCTAATGGCCGATCGATACTAAGGAGCAACTTCGGATTAAAGCGAATATTATCGTAAATTTTGCCATCCTCATCTCTGAGCATATAGTAAGCTAACCGAGTACAGAATAACAAAAATTGACTTTGCAGATACCCTAGAATACCTTGACGTTTTTCAGTTACATAAATCGGTTGAATTATCGTTTTTCCAGATGAAATTGGAGTATAAGCATATATCATATACAGTGGGGGAAAAAGCCTGACATCTTTCATCATTGTTAACAAACCAATGCAACCATGAGCATAACGCATTGAATATTGATATGTAGAACCAAGAAATCTTTGACCTAACTTTTCTCTCCAAGTAGTTTGAGGGAATTGTCCCCGCATTGTAAAGTCAATTTGCGTCCCTAATTCACTGCGATGTAGCGACAAATCCATTTTGATATCTAAATGATGAATTGTTTTTAAATGTTGAGCATCAATTCCGTTCATCATACAAATATGATGATGACAACTTCTGGCAAATGCAATATCAGCTTGTGCAACAATTTCTTTTCCCTTCAATTCATCAAAATCAGCTACTCCCTCTGGTGCTTTAGCATCTGGATAAATCCAGATAAATCCATACTTTTCCTCTGTTGCATAAGCTTGTAACTTAGCTTGAGTAGGAATTTCTGATTGACAGGGAATATTTAGACAAAGCCCTGTTTCATCAAATGCCCAATGATGAAATGCACAGCGAATCCAATTACCATCAACCTTCCCAATTCCTAAATCTGTTCCCAAATGAGGGCAGTAAGCATCCAAAGCCCGTACTTGCCCATCTTCACCTCTAAAAATGGCAATTTTTTGACCGCATACTTCTACAGATTTTGCTGTTTTTTTAGGGATTTCATGACTAGGACAGGCAATATACCAACCCTTAGCAATTACATTCCAATTATTGAATATTTGCATAATTGTTTGATAGATAATTATTTAATATTTCTTGCCGTTGGCGAATATCATCTCGATATTTACCCGTCAAAATTCTAAATAACATTTTACCTAAACAATAAGAAGCCCGCCAAGAAAATACAGCATCTTGTAAATCAATATGGCTACGCTCAAATAGAAAATGTCCAGATAATCCCAATAATTGAGTTAACGGTAATCCTAAGAGTAACCAAAAATTTTGCAATTTCCAAGTATAAAAGAGTAAACTGTAAAAAAATAATATTCCTAGAATGTGTAGAGTAATATTAATTGGATGTTGATGTTTAAGAATAAAAATATCCCAATAGTCTGTAAAAGGATGATCTTTAATTTTATTATTAATACGATTTTTTAACTTTACTTGAGGAATAAAATTGATATTACTCATAAGATAATGTATGACCAAGCAATAGAATTTATATATTAATAATCATTGTCAGCTACACAAATCCCTTTACATTTAATGCCGTTCGTAGCAGTACGCTGACAATGAGGACATAGAACTTTTTCATTTTCTGTTTCTTGATTTGTCTTTATACTAGTGCTTGCCTGTAGCTTGTCTTTTTCGGTCTGGACTTTTTCACTCATAAGAATGGAGGAACTTTTTGGTGTTTAAATTTTACACTTCATTAAAGAGTGATTATTGTTGACGCACTATCTAATATAGCAAAATGATACTTCTGCTAAATAAAGCTTTTTACTCGGTAATAAAGTTTAATCAGGGATTATATTTAATCCAAGGGACTTAGCCAAATATTATTGGCAATAAATAACAAACTCTTTGCTCGTTCCTCAATTTCTGACGTTCCCCAACTGGTCTGCTGAAGAATCCAACGGTTTAACTCGATATGAGTATTTTCGAGTTTAGCTTTCTTCTCTGAAAAAGGGAGGTTGCTCAACTCTGGGTTATAACTAGTCAAAGTCAAGTTGCCGAATGTATTAACCAGGGTGGTATGTATTTTCTCTGATTCTGAACCTAGCTCATTTCTCCATTCCTGAGTCAGCGTTTGAGGTAGAATATGCTCTATTGTTGCCGTTGAAAGATCCACAGTTTCTTTATGTTTAAAGGATTTTTCAAGACGGCAAAGGATAAAACGAGTGCTCCCACGTCCATACTGTGGTTGGTTCATAAAGGCTGCGGCGAACTCACTATCTTTCGGAAAACGACTCGTACCACCACCTGATGACAAAGAACCGTGCAACCATTTGACATGATCCGTCTTGGGAAAGTTTTTAGCCCACTGGATAAAGAGTTTGTTTAGACGGTTAGTCGGCACTTCACAAACAGCCCGCCGAACCACGAAGGATTCGATCAATCCAAGGCATTTCTCCAATTCAACGTCGCTGAGATGCCCATTCTGGCGAGCATCAAACAGGCGGAGCAAGAGCGGATAAGAGGTCGTTACTTTAAGTTCTTTAATATTCTCCAAGCAGTCACGAATGCTTGCTGTTTCTTCTTTGTCTGGCAAAAGTAATCTAGCATAAAACTCTCCAAACCTTTGCATAGACCGAACTTCTGCTTCGACTTCTTGCGTTAAGTCCATACTTTTTAGCTTCGCCCTGGTAGCTGCATATATGCCACCTTGCTTGATGTCATCCCCATCTTTCATCATGTAATGGCGAAGAAATTCGGTGAGGTTGGACTTAAGCATACTCTCAAGTGGAATCCAATATTTTGAGTAAACCCGCTCCTGCTCTCCATCAGCAGAAATCGAGTGGCGGAAGCGCATCAGCAGATAATTCCTCACTAAGTCAGCTTGGGTGAGTGGTTCACCCTTAAAATTAAGGCTCTCAAAAATTAAATACGGATCGTCATCGTCGCCAAGGTTGATCATCACAACTTGGAGACATTGCTCCAGGGTAATTAGCACTTTGGCGGGATTTACAAGATTGTCATTAAGGTCAGTGCTTTTGGTTAGTTTGTCTTTAAAAAAATGATAGGCAACAGCCATCCGAACATCTTTGTTTTTTGGCGGAACCTGACGGTCAAGGGCAATGGTACGGTACACATCCCGGTCTGCCTGGGTTGGCACAAACTTCAAGGTGTCCTCTGGATCGCGGAAGCGATTAGTTAGATAAACCTCCTGTATTCGTGAGGCAGAATTTGAATCAAGACAATCACGCAGAGCGCAGAGAAGTAACGACACGGTTGTAAGGCGCTGTTGTCCATCAATGATGAGATACTTACTAACTCCTACAGGCACACTGCGCGCTGGGACAGAGACAATCGCCCCCATAAAATGGGCTCCAGTATCGCCCACTTCATACTGCACCATCAGATCATCCCATAGGGTTTGGCAATTGTTCTCAGTCCAGGTATAAGGGCGCTGGAAAAGAGGAATTAAATTTTGCTTTTCACCGTTGAAATACTGAATAACTTTAGCGGGTGAGGCTTCCATTGAATTTGCTTTGTCCTATTAATCTACGAAATTTACATACTTCAGATGATATTCCGAACCGCGCTTAACTATCCAAGGTTCACCATTTAAAACTGGATCTAATATCTGCACCTGCGGGCTAATTGGCTGACTTAAAGCATTGGGATCAAATAAAACTATACCCATTTAGTGCGAAGAATGCGATCGCTGTAGGTATTGCTTTACAGATAAAGTTCCCTTTCATAGGTATATTATATCGATATATCAGATATGATATAAATACAGCATGGGAGATCAAAGTAAGCTTTTAGTTTGGTTACATGGTGAAGTTAAAACCCCACCTTTCACTCAAGAAGCACGCATAGAAGCAGGTGTTCTGCTCAGACAATTACAAGAAGGTGAATCCCTTGGGTTGCCACATTCACGCCCTATGCCAAGTATAGGAATTCACTGTCATGAATTACGTATTCGAGATGCAGATAAAAACTGGAGAATCATTTATCGAATTGATGACGACGCAATCTTGATTGTTGAAGTTTTTAATAAAACAACAAGAACAACATCCAAAAAGATAATTGAGATTTGCAAAAAGCGTCTGAGCAAATACGATATCGATCAACAGGAGTAATGTGATGGATCGAGCTAAGAAAGAACGTTTGGAATCTAAAGGCTGGAAAATTGGCACAGTTTCAGATTTTTTGGAGTTAACACCCGAAGAAACTATCTTGGTTGAAATTAAGCTAGCTCTCAGCCAAAACTTGAAGGAGCGCCGACAAAAACTGATGACTCAAAGTGAACTCGCTGCTAAGATTAGTTCTAGCCAACCTCAAATTGCTAAAGCTGAAAATGGCGATGCTTCAGTATCAATTGAATTGTTGATCCGGGCAATGTTAGCAACAGGTGCAACTCCTCAAGATATTGGACAGGTGATTGCTGGTGTGGAGTAAAAGCAATTCAATGCTACAATCTCAAACTTTTCTTTGTGCCTCTGCGTGAGATAATTCAATAAGGAAACAAAACCGTTCCCAACTTTTCACGCCCCAAGCGATCGCTCACTTTCCCCCGACAAACAACCCGAACTCCATTAATATAAACTCCTTGCACAATCTCATCTGAACCGCGCTTAACCATCCGAGGTTCACCATCTAAAACGGGATCTGATATCTGCACTTGCGGGCTAATTGGCTGATTTAAAGCATTGGGATCGAGTAAAACTATATCCGCTTTCGCACTAAGTTTGATAACTCCCGTATCAAGACGGAACCAACTAGCAGGTTCTCCGGTAACGCGGCAAATCGCAGCTTCCGGTGAAAGGAACTTTGTTGCAACTGCTTGTTTGAGCAAAGACAAAGCTCCATCATAGTAGCCCAGGTTACGAACGTGAGCGCCAGCATCGGTAAAACCAGGCAAAATATGCGGATGCTGCATCATCGCTAAACGGGGTTTTAGGCGATCGTTCGCTCCTGTCGCCACCCAGCGCAAATCTGTATCGTATTTTTGTAATGCGTGGATAAATAAATCCACTGGTTCTTGTTGCTTTTGACGAGCAATTTGGGCAAAACTTAACCCTTGCCAACTTGCTTCGGGACAGTGAATAACTTCCATCAAATCTAACTGACGATGGAATGATTTACGCCGTTTACTCAGCCATTCTTGGCGAAACTGACGACGAAACATTTCCGATGCCCATAGTTGTTGTCTTTCTTCTCGTGACTGACAGCCATTGAGTTGTGCGCCTGTGGAAAATTCTTCAAATAAGGGAGTCACAGATCCATCAGAGTAAATGGTGAAAGGTTCGGTTAGGGTTTGAAAGCGCACATTCCCATTTAGAAGCCGATTCCAAATAAAAAGTAGGGGGGAAAATATTCGCCATAGTTTGCGATCGTGTACGGCATCTAAGGCTGAGAGGACAGTTAGCCGCAGTGGTTTTTGTCCAATTCCTGAACCCATACGCAGAATTTCTACAAAGGAAGCAAATCGTTGTAAATTGGGTGTGACTTGAAAAACACGATCGCACCGTCGACATAAATCCGCTAACATTGCATATTCTTTAAATTTGGCGTGTTGAGAGGGAATTGTACAACCTTGCCATTCTCCACTCATCCGATGCCAAGGAAACATATCAATAGAAATGCCAATAAAGCCAGCATCTATTGCATCTCTGGCTATGCACTGCATAAGTTTTAGTTCAAATTTTGTCGGCTGAACGGTTAAACTGCGTTCTAACCCCATCACATGAGCGCGTAAGGCACTGTGTCCAAACATTGGGGCAACATTGGGGCCAAGGGGTAACTGTTGCAAATGCTGTAAATATTCTGCTGGTGTTTGCCAGGAAACTGACTTTTGTAGCCATTTTGCAATCAGCCGATGGGAAAGTGTCTCTACCCTCTGAAAAATATCAGCCAAGATTTGGGGTTGGGCGATCGCAACAGACAAGCTACAGTTACCAATAACCACGCTGGTAACACCATGACGCACTGATTCGCTCAATCCTGGTGCAATTTCTAACTCTAAATCGTAATGAGTATGAATGTCGATAAATCCAGGTGTCACCCATAACCCAGAAGCATCAACCACTTCACGCGCTGGGGTAGTTAAGGAGGGTGTGAGGGTGACAATGTGGCCGTTTTGAATGCCGATATCTCTGCGAACAGGTGGAGAGCCTAAGCCATCGAAAATTAACCCGTTTTGAATCAGCAAATCTAACATGATTGTTTGTTTTCCTTTGATGTCGCCACCGGAAAGGGCGGGTACGCCATCGCACTACAGTATGACGCAAATATTCATTGCTACATCTTATACTACATAATCAATAACCCCTTCAAGCGATCGCTTGGAGGGTGTCTAAGAAGTCTCAAATATTTGTTGATTCCCCCTAACTCCTTTAAAAAAGGGAGAATAATAGTTTTAAAATCCCCCAATTTATCGAGGGATTTAGGGGGATCTCCAAAGGTAGGTGTATACAAAAAAACTTTTTAGACATCCTCTTAAAGTCACAGACGTTACTTAGCTTTTACATACATCGAAACAGGCATTTTTGTAACTAGCAATTTCAGTTATCTCTATCTGTCTTATGTAATAAGTCCTATACCTATCCTAAGTAGGGTTATCTATCTATATTTGTTCGTTAAGTTGTATGAAGTATTGAAAGCAGAATACTTTTAACTTAGTTGGAGTTTTTATGACTTACACAATTGATGAAGCAACAAGACCAGCTTTAGAAACTTTTCAACGCTTTGATGTAGATACTCAACTAGCCCTACTTTGGTTCGGTTATCTCGATCTTAAAGAGCAGCTACAACCAGCACCTCCTCCAAGCGTTGAAGCGCCTGCTAAAGCAGTGTTTGACAAATTCCTGGATTTGTCAAAAGAAGAGCAACTGCAAGCACAACGCGACATTATTAATGGTGCAGCTAACGATATCAGCCAAACCTATAATAGTCTAAGTCCCAATGCCAAATTAGACGTTTGGTTTCTGCTGGCACAAGGAATGGAGGATGGAAGCATAATTCAAGTGCCCTCCGACTATCAACTACCTGGTGAAACTGATGAATTTGTCGCATTGATCAAAAATCTAGAGTTTGAGCAACGGATTAATTTCATGTTGAGTGTAGTGGAAACAATGGGTTAGTCAAGTCCAACAACTCTCAAACTTTCTAGAATTAAGGATAACTCAAAGTACCAAATTAAGCTAGACTTGGCTATTTTTGCTTTACTTTAATAGACCTTAACTTAGAACTACCGCAGAGATGCTCATCTTTGCGGTAGTTTTGATGCAAATTTTATCAAGTCCGCTTGATTATACGAACTCAATTAATGATTGTAATGATTGGAACACATCCTTGGGTAAAGACGCGATGAATCGCGTCTCTACAAATGCTCTATTTGTCGCATTTTTTTCCAAGCGCACGATCGCATTATAATCAGGTACACTTCGAGCGATCTTTTTAAGCTTTCAACACTTTCAACATAAAATATTTTATAAATCTTTAAAGCAGTAGTTGAAATAAAAATCCCTGTCAACTGTCTGTGACAGGGATAGCAGTTTTGAGATATTGCTTGTCTTTTAGCTAACAAAATCTTTATGGGCAGCGACAAGCATCTGAGCTTGCCTTAAAACGTTTCCGAATAAATAAAAAGGAATCTGCCAAGCTGCAACGGTAACTTCTTTGACTATATCTTGTACGCTAACTGCGATTAATTCATGCTCTGGCGGCTCTCCCTCAACTGTACCAGACCAAGTAAAAGCTAATAAGAAATCATCGTCTCCAGGCAAGGATGCAATCAAACATTCTTCAGGTGTTGGTTCGCAAATAATTCCATAATCATTTGCAAGTTCTACTAATCTTTGAAATTTGTTTCCGTTTGTCATTTGTTCTTAGGATGTAATTGAATCTCAGTTTTAGAAGAAATCATATTTTGAACTCCAGAACTCAAGTGAGTTGCTACATAGCAGAAAGTACGAATTATTAATTATTCGTTGAAAATTATGAGTTATTGGAGTTGGATCGGGCTTAAGTCCAAAATCTTACCGCGATCGCTTGGTTGTATCAGCAACAATTGTTACTGTTTTAGAAAAAGCTAAACTACTTACTTTTTCGGTTTACCCTATTTACACACACCTCCATTTGTTACCATTTCAAGATTGATGCTTTAATCTCACCTTAGCTGACGCAGTGCATTGAGAATTGCGTCAGCTTTTGGGGGAACTGCTGTAAACCGAAGCAGAAAAAGATGCTCATCAACATTAGACTGTTCGATCATCTTGGCATAGATATCTTCTTCTGTAGCCATTTCTGCCTCAATCAATAACTGGAGTTTGAGATTACTCAAGAGTTCTAAAGAATGTGGCGATCGCAGCTGCGCTCCTTTTTCTGAGAGGCTAATCAATTCCCCCATAAATACTGTTCCAACTGCATGTTTTCCCTGCAAAATGGAGTATTTTACAGGTACTTTTTGAGTCAGAACGATCGTTTCTTCATCATGTTTAGGCAAGAATAAATTATATTTACCACCAATGCCACGAATTTCACAAATTGTCACAGGGTGTTTTATGCCTTTGGGTTCTATTTGTAATTGCCCAGCAATTTGTAAGTCAATATTGGCATCCTTACAGGTATTTTCGGAAATTAAAATTTGTCCTCCCACTGTATAAGATTCAATTCGAGCAGCCAAATTAACATGACTGCCAATAACTGTATATTGAGCGCGTTTTTGAGAACCAACATTTCCCGCTACGGCTTCGCCTGTATTAATTCCAATTCCCATTTCGAGGATTGGAAAATTCATTTGCTGATTTTGTTTGTTCACTTGCTGCATTGCTAATTGCATGGCAATAGCACAGGCGATCGCTCGTTGAGAATCATCCTTGCGACTAATTGGCGCACCAAATATCACAAAAATCCCATCACCCATAAACTCATTAATCGTGCCTTTATACTGGTTGATTACATCTGTCATTGTTCCCAAATAAAGATTCAAAATCTTTACTACTTCTTCTGGGGGCAATTGTTCGGAAATAGCCGAGAATCCTCTTAAATCAGATACGAGAACCGTAACTTTTCGGCGTTCTCCTCCTAGCTTTAACCCAGATGGAGTTTCGAGGATATTGGCGACGATTTCATCAGTTAGATAGCGGCCGAGGGTTTTTCGCATCTCGGTAGCACTTTGGGCAATATACTGAGTAAGTGCGATCGCAGAACCTCCAAAAGCCAGCAATGAAGGTATAACGGGAATCCACCAACCAAGCAAAAACGCCAGAAAACTACCACCAATTAAACCGCCACCTGCCAACAAAACACTAATAGCCATGAGGGTTTTCTGGTTGCTACTGTGGCGTTGCAGCCAACACAAGCTAGCACCAATAATTGACCAGATTAAAATTAATAGCCATTCTAGCGGCTCAGGTAAACACTTAATCAATGGACGGCCTTCCATCGCCGTACTTAAAATTTGACTAATCAAATTAGCATGAATTGTCACACCCGCCATCCGTTCCGGATCAGTCAACACATTACTGCTGTAAGGTGTATAGAATAGATCCTTTAAACTTTCAGCAGTAGCACCAATTAGTACCACCTTGTCTCGCATTAAATCTGGTGGGATGAGATTCTCTTGCACTTGAGTAAGAGAAACTTTAGTAAACTGCTGTATCCGTCCTCGGTAGTTCAACAGCACTTGATAACTCCCGGCATCAGCTCGGACGTAACCTCCATCATTAGGTTCAAAAATTGGGAAAATACCCCGATTTAACTGCAAGTAATTAGAGTTAGTTGCCGATGGCTTGGCAGTAATACCTTCAGGTTTCAAGTACAACAATGCCAGTTTTAACCCAAAACTTTCCAGAATCTCGTCATTATTTAAATTTACGTACAATAATGCTCGTCGAATTTTGCCATCTCCATCTATGGGTAAATCATTCGACCCAATTTGATTAAGTTTCTTCAGTTCTGGAGATGAATCAACCGCCGAACTATCAATAGTATCAGAGACTTTTTGGACTCCAATCAAATTAGGAGTAGACTTAAATACCTTAAGTAAGTCTTGATGACCGGGATTTACAGGTAAATCACGATAAATATCTAAACCAATCGCTCTGGGTTTTTGCTGTTTGATTTTTTCTAACAAACTAGCAAGTTTTCCATCAGGCATAGGCCACTGTCCCTGCTTGCGGACATCTGCCTCATTAATCTCAACTATGACAATGCGGGTATCAGCCGATTCTCTTGGACGAAGGAGAAAAAATTGATCTAGTGCTGCCAATTCCAACAATTGCAGTAATCCAGTCAAGCGTATTGCAATCACCAGGGCTGTAATATTGGGAACAGCAAGTAAAACACCCCGCCATTGCCAAATGTGCGGTTTCAGCTTTGTCCACATAATATTTAGTGCTGAGTGCTGAGTGCTGAGTGCTGAGTTAGGAGTTAGGAGTTAGGAGTTAAGAGTTAAGAATTTTTCCTCAGCTTAATGCCCTCTGCCCAATGCGCCGTGCCCTTGTTTCGTAAATGTGCAACAATCAATCAATGGTTCGGAAGCGATCGCACTCAAACCTACAGACTTGAAAAATTGTTTCCAATCTAATCTCGCTTTGAAATTATTCGGCTCAGTCCGGCGTAGCTGCACCAAACTAGTCAGCGCTTCATGCCAAATCCCAGCTTCTGCATAGATAGTGGGCAACTTGTACAAATTCGCCTTTGCTAACGCCTCTGACAAAGTTGCTCCTGGTTGAGTGCGTTCCACCCAACCATCTACAGTCGGATTTTCACTCTTGTCTTGATTATCACAAATAATTGTTAGATACCAATGATAAGTTTTACCTACAGCGAGTGCAGGGGCACTGTCAGGAAGTTTAAAGCTAATAATTCCCGATTTATTTGGAAGTGTAAAAGAGGTTTCATAAAATACGTTCTGGTCTTCAGTCAAGAGCAGAAACTTGGCTGTTTTGAGTTGAGATGGAGGTATATACCAGAAAAATGTTGGATGTTGAGCAAATGTCAGCCCTAATTTATCTGGAGGTATTAAGGGAGTTATTAGTTGTTTGCCTTTTAGGCAAGAACTACCACGGGTAGAACCACCAGCACTTGCGGGAAGTTTTCCCCGCTGTGGTGGTTTAAATATTTGACTAATTTGCCAAGTTTTATTGGCATGGTACGACTGAGCTTGTACCTGTGCTGTTAAAGCAGAAAGCAAATACAAAGGTAAGGAAAAGGGTACAAAATATAGAGATGGTTTAATCCCTTTCATATTGATAATGCCTGAGTTCTAGATTAGTCAGGTGAATAAATCAAGTATTCCCAAAAGCAGAGTTAGATTTTTCACTCAACTACAGAACTATTTATTAGGCATTGGGCATTGGGCATTGGGCATTGGGCACTTGTACTGAGCGGAGTCGAAGTATTGGGCATTGGGCATTGGGCATTGGGCATTGGGCAGAGGAGAAAGAGGTAATTTTTTATTCTCCCCCTTGTCCCCTGCTCCCCTGCTCCCCTGCTCCCCTGCTCCCCTCTCCCTACTCAAATATATGGCGATACATCTTCACCGCATTTATCTGCTAAATAGGAGAGGGCGCGGAAACGTAAGCCTACCAGTTGCTCATATAACGGGTTAATTTTACACATCGGTGGAATATGCACAATCTTGCGTCCAAATAGGGTGACATCCCGTTCAAAGGGACACTGGGCGGGAATCATTTTACACAAAAAGCGGGCTACTCTTGGGTCTTGGATATCTAGCCCATCAAGCCAGTTTTGCAGGGAGTGTAGGGCATTGATTTGACGCTTTGTCAGCCCTGTGCTGGCGATAGTGGGGGTAATTTGCTCTGGGTATTCCAGAGTGGGGCGAAGGGCTTCGAGTAACTTCTCTGGCTGTTCCAAAGCTTGACAGAATTGTTGCAGAACCTCATCTTCGCTGGGAGAATAAGTACCATCTGCGATCGCTACCATTATCGCTGTCCTTAAGAAATTTTCGGCAGCTGGTGTACCTTTACCCAACGCTGCGGCTAATTCCTCTGGCGTAATTACCTCTAGTGAGTCAAATTTAATCTTAGGAGCTAATTCATTTTCGGTGATGCTGGCAATTAATTCCTGTTCTCGATCGTCAAAATTACCATCAGCCCAAGCAATAGTAAGCAGTCCACGCAACCAAGCGGCAATCTGTTCGCTGCTGTATGGGGATTGAACGGTACTTGTCATAAACTCTATGTCTCAAGCTTTCCTCAGTCACTACTACGCTACCCTAACCAGTGACTATGAAGATAGTGGAAGCAGCACAGAAAAATAAATCAGAGAAGTTTTCAAATCGCAATAGTCGGTCTTAAGGTAAAATTCATTTGTACCATTATTGAGAATTTTTCTACTTAAAGTAAATTTAATTGGAGTATCTCAAATATTTATCAGGTTAAAGACTGTAATTTGTGCTACAGAATGATGGAGTTTTCTAAGTATGCGAATCTGCCAGCTAAATATCGCCGACGCTTTTCTCTAATGAATCGTTTACTGATGTTACTTGCTTCTCTATAGAATTGCGATCGCTTGGCATTAGTGAAATTAGGTTAACTCTAAAAAATTAAGGTATATAATGTTTTTCTTTGGCATTGAACATGAAGTCGCGTTTTTGAATAATCAGGGAAAATTTGCTGATTTCTCCCACACAAAATTTGCTGATTTCAATCAAATTATTGCAAGGCTACCTACATACCCCAGTGATTATCCTCAACTCCGCGTTGGCGATGCGGGTATTAAGATGAAGAGATGGTATATTGAGGGATTTGAAAGATTTGCGGATTCTGATGAAGTCATAGACTGTCATGTTAAAGGTATTGAAATTAGAACAACTATCCATTCCAATATTCTAGGCGCTATTACTGAATTATCAGAAAGTTTTAACTTGCTACGTCAGGTTGCCGCTGACTTTGGCTTATCACCAGTTTTGGTGAGTTTTAATCCCTACAATCCAGCTTTTGAGCCTCAACCCCCATTAAACAACTATGAAATTAAACAGCTAGAAGCTTATCCTGACGAACAAACTGCTAATATTCACATGGTATCTTATGGGCCAGATTTAAATATTTCCGTGGCAGATTTGTCAACTGAAGATGTAATTGATATTGGCAGAAAGTTAACTTATTACAGTCCCTATATCGTTCCTTTTAGTTATAGCTCTCCCTTTTATAATGGAGGTTTATGGGATGGACTATCGGTACGAACATTTATCAGAACTGGCAAAAGACCAGCTACTCTGGTTTTTGTCCAAAAAGAAGAACAACTTATTAATAGCATACCTGCCTTAACAAAAATTGCCCGCATTCCGGCGGAAGTGGGACGCATCGAATTTAAGGCTTGTGACAGTTGTGATAATTTTTTAATCTATGCGGCTTTGCTGGTATTATTGAAAGGTTTGGTGTTGGATGAAACCTTACTGGGTAGAGCAACTGTACCCGATGCAGCGTTACACCAACTTTCTGCAAAAGAAGCGTTTGAAAACGAAGATATTTTTGAAAATGCGACAAAAATCTTCCAAGCAGCCGAAGTTGCTTTAGGAGATGACCCAGATGTTCATTATTTAACGCCCTTAAAAGTGCTGCTGGAAAAGCGAAAAACAAGATCCCATGAATTAATAGAAATGTTTCATCGCGTAAATTCAATAGAAGAGGTTATAAGGCAGACTTATCAAGTTTAAAAAAAAGATTTATTTTTTTCCTTTTATTTATTAGAAGGGATTAAGCAGAGTCTTTATATAATTATATAAATTAATACTTTACAAATGTCCTATAAAGTGCATCTTCTCTGCAATTCCTTTAATTTGATAAAGTCCAGCTAACTGAACATAAATAGTATGGCCTTAGCTTGAAAAAACTAGATTAAGTCGATATACCTAGAGAATGATTTTATTCTAACTAAAGATGTAGTAAAATTCATTCTAGAGATTGATGCATACCCTAGCTTTTTCACAGTAAAAGTGTAAACAGGGAACTGAAATGAAGGATTTCAATTATGAAATCTAATAATTTTGCTAAAGAATTAAGGTGGTATTTACTTATTATACCTCACTAATTCAATGCAGAAATACAAAAAATCTCTTCGTCAGGTTCGTTTTTCAAGAACTTCTAAATTGAAGCGGAGCTTGCCACTTTTATGATTTCTTAAAATCGGTGAGTAAGTAAAGGTATATGCTTCGCTCTTTCAGTAAAAGTTCTGCGTTGTTAAAGCTGTTATGGAGGATTTCAAATGAAGATGATTACTTCTGTTTTATCTATTTTTCGTCCAGTACGTTTTCTAGTAGTAGCTTTTACTTGCGCTCTAGTATTATTCTCTAATGCTTTTCCTGCTTTTGCAATTGGTACCGACCCAAGTGACCCTACTGAAGCTACTACACAACTGCTTGACATTCAGCGCAAAACTGACGAAGCCGCTAAAGAACCACCAATAGGATTGGAAAAGACTCAAAAAGAGGCTAACGAAGGACTTAATGAGGTTCAGGGAGCCGCTGATATTGATAAGCAGAAGCGTCCTGAAAATTCTCAGGGTGCAAGAACTATCGAAGAAAAAGCAAATAAATTATTTGACAAAATTACAGGTAAATAACAGAGTTAGTATCTTAGTAATTTTTTGGTAGTAATGGGTGACTGCTTTCATGCAATCACCCATTACTACTCTTTAATGTGACGATCGCAACTGAAATTAAATATAAAAATATGTTCATCCCTATTAAGGTGTAAGTATAGCTATGGAATGTGATGATTAATCTAAACTCATAATGTTTCCTTTGGTTGATGTGGATTATGTGGAAAATTTGGCAAATTAATAAATAACTTTGCTTAGGGATGGAAAATAATGCGTGCGATAAACATTGGTTTGACAGACGAACAGCGTCAAGGTGTAATTAATCTGTTAAATCAAGATTTAGCAGATGCCTATTTACTGCTGGTGAAAACCAAAAAGTATCACTGGGATGTCGTTGGCCCTCAGTTCCGCTCTTTGCACCAGCTTTGGGAAGAACACTACCAAAAGCTGACTCTAAATATTGATGCTTTAGCAGAGCGGGTTCGTGCTTTGGGCGGTTATCCAGTTGGCACATTAGAGGGATTTCTCAAGCTTGCTACCCTCAAGGAACATGCTGGTAGTGTGCCCAGTGCAACAGGGATGGTAGCTAATTTAGTGGACGATCACGAGCAGGTTATTCGTAATTTGAGAGACCATGTAGATCAGTCTAGTGAAAACTTCCACGATCAAGGAACTGCTGACTTTTTGACTGGACTACTCGAACAGCATGAAGAAATAGCTTGGATGCTGCGTTCATTTATTGAAGGCGAGGCACTAGATGCAGATGGCAGACAGCCAGCAGCAGGGGCTAAGACTCCCGTAGGTGTATAGCTCATAACATCTGAGTTCAGGAAGGCTGTATGTGAAATCAATTGAGGGAGGAGCGATTCCTCCCTCAATTGATGTGAAAGAATTAATCTGCCTGGATCTACTCATTCACCTTGCCAATTTGGGAATTGAAAATTGGTTCATGCGCCAATCCCACTTAACGCCAGTCCGCTCAAGTCGGAAATTCCGCCTACGCGGCTGGTTCATTTATGTATGCTGGGGAATCTGTCTAGTGCAGTGCTCTTGGGGGCTGCTAGTGGAGCGATCGCAGGTAGTGCTGGTGCCGGTCTAGTATCGGTTCTGACTACTTTGGGAATGCCAGAAGATAAAGCGGCTATCTACCAAACTCGCTTACAAGCTGGCGAATTTTTCGTGATGGCAGAAGTCCCAAGCGATCGCACTGGCGAATTTCAATTGCTGCTCGAAAGTGCTGGTGGCGAAGAAATTAACACGATTGAGAAAACTCTGGCTCGTTCTTGTTCTGGACAGTGCAACAGTCCAGCAGACTTGTCTTTTGAAGTTCGCGCTCATCTTTCTGATGAAGCTCAGAGTACATTCATTGAACGATATAATGCTGTACTCAATGAAAAAAGTGACGAGTTCACAGCCGAACAAGCTGCTTGGGAGACTATTCACCAACAATATGAAGAAGATGAAAATGGTGTCTGGTCTAAAGCTAAGGTTAAAGCGTGAACAAGGCAGGAGTCGAAACACTGACTTTTGCCTTTCTTGTTAAACTACTGTGCAAGACTAGATATCAGGGATTTATAACAAATAAATTATCCAATATTGTGGGGTGGGTTTTGTGGCTTACCCCACGAAAAGTAAGTATATTGGCAATAATCTGGAAATAATTGTAGATATTTATACGTATTATGGCAGGCGATCGCACTTAGATAGAAATTGCCTACTCTGGGTCTGGTTTGCATAATTTTGGGTACATTACCGCAAATGCGCTGATACTTTAATTTTCCCTCTTCATAAATTCCGCAAAAACACCGTTACGCTATTTGTGTTTGCGATCAAAACTTAGAGCATCCAGTTTATGAGGGCGGATTTATGACCAACCCTGTAAAGACGGTTATCCAAGTCAATCTGGAGATGGCTCTAGAAGTAGCTCAAGAATTAGAGCAAGCTCCATACACTCAACTCGGTGCTTATTGTTTGGAAATTTTACGGGAAATCGGATGTGCTGGTACTGAACTCCCAGTTAACTTACAAACTCGCGATCAGCAGCTAAATTTCATTACAGGCTTTGCATCTTATGCTTTTGGGGAGGTACAAAGTGTATAAAGCATTAATTGATGATATATTTTCTGATTCTGAAGATACAGAAGAAACTACCTTTCCTGCCACAGATGAAGATTTATTAATCTTAACAGAAAAATATTTAGGGTTTGAAATTCCCTCAAAGGTTTTCTTGCAAGCTATAGCCATTGCTGATTACGACGGTGCAGCTGCTTTTCGCTACGTTGATAATTATTTGATTACTCTCAAAAATAAGAAGAAGCGTAAGCAGAAGAAATTACTTGTGTTAGGTTGTTCGACTAGATTTGAAAATAATTGACGTGTTTATTCACCAGCTAACTAAAAACCAATACGATTTAGATAAGATAATTTGCACGGCTGATGTAGAGGCGTTGTATTACAACGTCTCCGCACATTTGTTTCAAAAAGACAATAAACAACAATAACAATTTATCTAGAGTTAGTGGCAGGGCAAACGCATTTTATTTACTAATAAAAAATAAAAAGGATTCTCAAGTTATCTAATTGAAGAAGGCATGAGGCAGAGAGCAGAAGATACTATTCATTCTGCCCTCTGCCTTTTTCGATAACTGTCAAACTTGATGAGATTATAAACAAAACAAATCCGATTTTTTCGGAAAATATTAATTAGCTTATTTTAAAATATATAACTCTTTAGTAAAAATAAAAACTCACGATTCGGGTAATAGATAGCTTTACCAAAGAGAGAGGTTAGGAGTGAGGTTAAGGCTCGCTAGATTAGGAAAGGCTATATGAAATTTAAAACATTATTTTTTAGTAAGCAAACTAGTACATTAAACATATATCTAAAGAAAGAGATTAATTAATAATTAACTAAACAAATACTGTCTAGAACATCACAAATTAATTTAATACCAGACCATACTTTAGGCAGAAGGTTAAGAAAATCAATTCAGCTAACTTAGTTAATTAAATAACAACTTATCGGCTCAATACTTTTGATTTAGATCCTTGCTTGGAGTTGAGAAATAGAAAAACTTCTTCTATATTTCAACAAATTGCTTAGTAGCAGTAGCATAAGAACCATTTAACTTCAAACTCAGGCTCAGGAGATACCAATGAACTTAAACCACAGTAAAAATTTGCTCAAAATGCTTGCTAGCCTCGTGGGAGTTGCTAGTACTGGTGCTTTAATAAGTCTTCCAGTATACGCTCTGCCCCAACCCATTTCTAGAAATTTGGAGACTAGTCAAGCCCCCATAGGTAATAGATTGTACTCTCAAGCAGGGCAATCTACAGGAGGTGATTCTACCACTGGAACGCAGCAGTATCCAAATAATGGCACTAGTGGAATAAATAATGGTACTGGAACACAGCAGTATCCAAATAATGGCACTAGTGGTAGTGGAACTGGTACTAGTGGGACACAGCAGTATCCAAATAATGGCACTAGTGGAATAAATAATGGTACTGGAACACAGCAGTACCCAAATAATGGCACTAGTGGAATAAATAATGGTACTGGAACACAGCAGTACCCAAATAATGGCACTGGAACGCAGCAGTATCCGAATAATGGCACCAGTGGAACAAATAATGGTACTACCGGAACGCAGCAGTATCCAAATAATGGCACTAGTGGAACAAATAATGGTACTACCGGAACGCAGCAGTATCCGAATAATGGCACTAGTGGAACGCAGAACAATACAGGAGGTAACAACACCACAGGTGGACAAAACACTGGTGGAGGTGTCAGAGCGCTCTGGTAATTTCTTAGCCTTATACAATACAGGCTAGAGAGCTTGTTAAGCTTGCTTCCTCTACTTAGATGATTTCAAATCATGACTGTTATCAACAGTAAATGCAGTAGAAAAGATGAAATGCCCTGTCAATTGATTCGATTTCTACTGCAACTACTTTTGACAATTTTGTTTTCCCTTCTTCACAAAATTACATATCTAATGCTAGACTATTCTGTTCATCAGAATGATTCCTCAAATAGCTACAGAGTATAATAAGCTCAAAAATTAAACAATTGATAATTAATTTGGTACTAAAATCTTGATAGACAAAATTTAAAATTTGAAAATGTTCAAGCAATTAGATAAGTTAGTTATTTTTATTTGTGCATCTGGATTAAATTTTAATCCGGCTATGTCTTTAGCTTCTGAACTAAGAGTTCCTTCTCATACTTCAACCAACAATTTAGTCTCTCAAACGGCTAATATTAATAATAATTTAATTATTCAACCTATTCACCTAGAGATCAGCCTTCGCAACCGTCGAGTAACCCTATATCGAGGACAAAACCGAATTAAAAGTTATCCCATAGCAGTAGGTCGCCAAGACTGGGAAACCCCAATTGGTAATTTCCGCGTGCGTACAATGTTAGAAAACCCTACTTGGATAAACCCTTTTACAGGTAAAGCTATCCCAGGAGGAGATCCTGAAAACCCACTTGGCAAATACTGGATTGGATTTTGGACAAACGGTAAAAACTGGGTTGGCTTTCACGGTACCCCTAATCCTGATTCAGTAGGTAAGGCTGCCTCACACGGTTGTATTCGGATGTACAACAACGATGTTAGAGAATTATTCTATCAGGTTAATATGGGAACACCAGTTACTGTGGTGCGATAGCTGATATAGAGTTATGACGAAAGTCTTAGTCGAGGGTAGCTAGTTATGAACCCAAGTTGCGGCTTTTCATTTTAATCCAAAATCTAAAATTGTTCGGTCATTACAAATTACAGATTAGTATTACTTCTGGCAAGACAAACTTGTTCATAGCTTTTACCAGCAATATCCCAAGTGAATTCTGTTTCTACCAGTTGTCTGCCGTTGCGAGACAATTCTGAACGCAGATGTGGACGATCGAATAGTTGACTAATAGCGGTGACGTACTCTGCTGGTTTATTGGCTCGTAATGCCCGTAATGGATGACTAGCAGCATCTACAGCTAATCCTTCTAAGCCGCGATCGCTGGCTACTACAGGTATACCAGCTGCCATTGCTTCTAAAGTTTTATTTTTAATACCAAACCCAGTCCGCATCGGGACAACGCAGATGGTGGCTTGATGTAAATATTCTGCCATCGAAGGTACACGCCCCAGCACATTAATTCCTGGTTTTTTATCAAGTGCCAAAACTTCTGCCACTGGGTGAGAACCGACAATATCGAAAGTAGTATCGGGATACAATTTTTGGATTTCTGGCAAAACTTCATTGCTGAAAAAGCAGACAGCATCAATATTTGCTAAATTATCCATTGCACCAATAAAAATTAGGCGATGTCCTCCGGGATCGGTGGTACGCTTGGGGAAAGAAACTAAATCTACGCCATTGGGAATAACTGCAATTTCACTATTGGGGTTAAATTCTTGTAATTGAATTTTATCTTCTGCTGTTGTCGCCACAATTGCCGAAAATTTAGCACAATAGTTTTGCTCATAACGCCGCAAAAGTGGCAGATTAATTTTGTCTCTGAGTGAATTTTCTGAAATGCCTGTTGCTAATTGGTTATGACAGCTAGCATAAACAGAACTATGAACATTAACAATGGTTTTTAGCTGTTTTTGAAAATGTGGCTGCACATAAATTTCATTGACGCTATGTTCGCAAGTAATTACATCACATTTTCCCGCTTCCACCCAGTTATTAATCCATGTTTGCATCTCAAGTGAGTAGCGGTTAAGTACGCTTGGCGGTGTTCCCTGCTGCAAAAATCTGCCAAATCGCTGTATTTTCTGCAATATTTTGGTGGTTTGAGAATCTGGCGGGCGTTCAAAAATAGCTAGACGATCGACACAATCGCGTAATCCTGCTACTTCTGCGTCTGTAACATCACTTTCGCGTTGAGTCACGAGGGTGACAGTATGACGTTGACTCAAGTACTTGAGTAAATTAAATGTCCTAACTTGGGTTCCTCCACGCGTTGCTGGGTAAGGAAAGGTGGAAGATAGCATTAAAATGTTCATATAAGCGTCTTCAAAAGTTTTTGGTTTAGCCAAAATAGGAAGGTGCAGCCAAAGTCAATTCTAAAGGGTGCGATCGCATCGGAATTTTAATCATAAACTCTGTTCCCTGACCGGGTGCTGAAATACACGTTATTTGACCACCATGTTTGGAGACAACAATTTCCTGGCTAATCGACAAGCCTAAACCCGTTCCTCTACCTACGGGTTTTGTTGTAAAGAAAGGGTCAAATAAGCGATCGCGTACTTCCTCTGTCATACCGGGGCCAGTATCGCCAATCCTAATAGTCACAAAATTATCGTCAGTTACTTCGGTGCGAATCCGAATCGTGCTGCGGCAAAAGTAAATTTCCTGGGGCGATCGCTCTTTATCATACTCCTCCAAAGCATCAATTGCATTCGCCAATAGATTCATAAACACTTGGTTGAGTTGTCCCGCATAACACTCCACAAGGGGTAGGTCGCCATACTCTTTAACGAGTTGAATCCCTAGTTGGTTAGAGCTGCCTTTAAAGCGATTGTGCAAAATCAGCAGTGTGCTATCTAGCCCAGCATGAATATCTACTGGCTTCATTTGGGCTTCATCGACGCGGGAAAAAATCCGTAAGGACTGAATAATTTCGCGGATGCGGTCAGCCCCAACCTTCATCGAACTCAGCAATTTAGGCAGGTCTTCACTCAGAAATTCTAAATCTATCGCTTCAGCCAGTTGTTGAATTTCAGGTAGCGGTGAGGGAGTGTACTTAGCATAGAGGTTCAAGAGGTCGAGCAAGCCTTGGGTATATTCATAGGCGTGAGTCAGATTCCCATAGATGAAGTTGACGGGATTGTTAATTTCATGGGCGACACCCGCCACCAATTGTCCCAGACTGGACATTTTTTCACTATGAACCAGTTGGCTTTGAGTTTCTTGAAGTTGGCGAAAGGCAAGTTCTAGTCGATTGGCTTGTTCTCGATAGCGTGCTTCTGATTCTTGCAATGCTTGTTCTGTACAAATTCGCTCTTGGATTTCCTGTTGCAGCAGCTGATTAGATTCAAAAAGTGCAGCTGTCCTTTCTTCCACGCGTTCTTCTAACTCAGATGTCAGTTTTAAGAGGGCGTTCTCTGCCTTAGTTCGTTCTTGAATCTCTTGTGCCAGATGCACATTTTGTTCTTGCAATTTCTTAGTCAGGTTTCGGATGCTTAAATGGATTTTGACACGGGCTAAAACCTCTTCATGCTGAAGTGGCTTAGTGATATAATCAACCGCCCCAAGATTCAAACCTCTGACCTTATCCACTGTCTCAGAAAGCGCCGTCATAAAAATTACGGGGATGTCTTTAGTTGATTCTTGAGCTTTCAAATGCTGGCAAGTTTCAAACCCATCCATACCAGGCATGAGTACATCTAACAAAATTAGATCGGGGAGAGCATATTCGACCTGTTCAATTGCATCCTCGCCATCCTGCGCTACTAAAACTTGGAAGCCAGAATCAGCCAAGAAATCGAATAACACTCCTAAATTTGTCGGGTTGTCATCAACGATTAAGATAATGCCATTTTCGATGTTGGAAAGACTCATTAATTTACTCCTATATTTTTTAAAACTTCACGGATTTTTTTAACTTGAAAACCTTTAGCTAATTGACGCAATTCTAAAGAAAAAGGTGCATATTTAACATCCAATTCTTCCAATCGCTCGACTTGTTGTACAATACCTTTGAGATCGCCTTTCATTGCTAAATTCAACAGAATTGCAATTTCGTCTGCGGAGGGAGCTACCAATGATTGCTGAAAATTTTCTTGTTTATTCTCTGTAGATACTTTTTCACCATCTTCATAAATCCATTCCAGTTTTAAGTGATACTGCAACTTTTCTAAAAGCTCTGTTATGCGGATGGGCTTAGGTAGAAAATCATTGCAACCTGCCTCCTTACTTTTGTTGAGATCGAAATCAAAAACACTGGCAGAAGTGCCAATCACGATCGCATTCTTTAGTTCAGGCGATCGCCGAATGCGACGGGTAGTTTCAAAGCCATTCATTTGAGGCATCAACAAATCCATTAAGATACAATCTGGATTCAATTCAAATGCCTTATTGAGACAATCATGACCATCTGCCGCTTCCACAATTTCAAATCCTAAAGGCGATAGCATCTTAACCAAGATTGCACGATTTTCTGCTCTGTCATCTGCTACAATTACTTTCCGCTTATAGCCTTTAAAACTTTGGATATTTCGTTGCTCTTTCTTGACAACATCAGCGTATTGAGAAACTTCAGGTAAATCTAAATCAAAGAAGAAAACGCTCCCTTTTCCTAAAGTACTCTTCACTTGGATTTCGCCACCCATCATCTGAACTAATTGGCGGGTAATTGCCAGCCCCAATCCCGTTCCTTCTGCTTTGCGATCGCCATCTCCTACCTGCTGGAATGGCAAAAATATCTCTTCTAATTGCTCTGGTGCCATACCAATTCCTGTATCTTCCACCTGGAACCGAATTTTACCTTCCTGATAGCCGACTTTGAAAGCCACGCCTCCAGTTTCAGTAAACTTAACGGCATTACCCAGTAAGTTAATCAAAGCTTGCCGCAACCGTTTTTCATCAGCCTTAACACCTATAGGAAGTTGAGTAATCTGTTCAAAAATTAAGCAAATACCTTTTTGTTCGGCACGGATACGGCAGATTTCGGCAATGCCTTCGAGAAATTCTGGAAAATGAAAATCCGTTAGATGGAGTTCCATTTTTCTAGCTTCAATTTTAGAGAGGTCTAAAATGTCATTGATCAGGTTCAAGAGGTGGTCGCCACACTGATGAATAATATTTACACCATCTTTTTGTGAGTTAGTTAAACTTTTTTCACGCTTAAGAATTTGGGCATAACCCAAAATGCCATTAAGCGGTGTTCTCAGTTCATGGCTCATGTTGGCAAGAAAATCACTTTTAGCACGGTTGGCTGATTGGGCGATTTCTTCTGCTTTTTGCAGATGCACATTTTTTTCCTGTAATTCTAAAGTTCGCTCTTGTACTTTGGCTTCTAAGTTAGTGTTGGCTAATTTTAAGTCTTTATAAAGACGAGCATTTTCAATGGAAATCGCCGCTTGAGAAGATAACAGTTGTAATACTTCTAAGCGATCTGATGTAAATGCGCCAATGGTGAGATTATTTTCTAAATAAAGAATGCCACTGAGTTTGCCTTGATGGATGAGCGGTGTACATAAAACCGATTTAGGTTTATGGTTGACGATGTACGTATCTGTGGTAAATGTTCCTTCACGAGTTGCATTATTGAGGACAATATTTTCTTTAGTTCGGGCTACATAGTTAATCAGTGAAATTGGTAGTTGCTGACTGGTTGATACTGAGATTCCTTGTAATACAGTTACATCGACTTTATCTACTGCTCCTGATGCTTCTATTAGCAAGTCTCCTGATTTTTCTAAAATTAAGTAGCCTGTTTGAGCGCCAGCATTCTCTAGCACAATTGTTATTAATTTTGTTAGTAAATTGCTCAAAACTATTTCTCCAGAAAGAGCTTGAGATGCTTTCATAACTGTGGCTAAATCCAGTGAGTCTGAAGCATTTTCACCCGTAGAGTTAATTATCTGAGTCACATTCGTACTGACGCTTTCTCGCTTTGATATGCGAAATAGTTGAGGATATCTTTTCTCCAAGTCTTTGACTTTTGCCTTCGCTCCCCAGCAACCATATCCATAGTAGGCATCGTTGAGATAGGTATTAGCAACTTTCTCTCTACCACACGCAAAATAGAATTCTGCTGCTAGTTCCGAGGCTAGGGCTTCTTCTTGAATATATCCATGTTCTCTAGCTCCAGTTATGGCTCGGTCGTAAAACGCGATCGCTTTGGCATCTTGCTTCAATACTCGCGCTTTTTCTGCTTCCACTAAATCGTACTTATGCTGATAGTTCGCAGGAGAATGCAACGCCCATTGCTTCATTTTTTTCTGCTGCGCTATCACTTGGCTGAAATATTGTTGGCGAGCGGTTTGTGATGCACTGGGATACAAAGCTAGGAGAGTCAAAGAGGAGTAGAACTTGTGTTCGGCTTTGTACATCAATCCTTGTCCACCTTGTTCGTATTTTTCTGCCAACAAGGCATTCTCAGCAGCGCGATCGTAATTTTTAAATAAATAACCCAGAATCAGTTTAGAAACATAGATAGGATAAATAGCCATATAATTATTGCTATTTATCAGAATTGGCAACATTTTATTTTCATCAAAACTTTCGCCAATTAATCGATATGGTTCCGCAGTTTTTCTAGTTAAATTTAAACTTGTTTGTCGGACTATCTGAGCATAAATAATTTGAAACTCTTGTTTGGTTCTTTGCATTAAAGCAATATAATGCGCCTGTTTTTGAAGAGCAATTTCTAGATTTTCGCCGATAAAAAACAAATGCGTACAATAAAAACAAGCCGAATAAGAAGCATATTCTAAATCTCCTGTTTCTAGCCCTCTTTGGACACCCTCAATTAACGGTTCTATAGTATTAATACCTGGTTCTTTCCAATGCCTGATAAAATAATTAAATGTTTCATAGATTTTCGCCGTCATTTCCTTAGCATTGAATTGATTTAACAGCTTTAAGCCTAGCTGACCGAATTGATAACCAGAATCCATGTCTTCAAAAGCGCCACATAAGAACATTCCATAAAGTACATACGCATAAGCTGACAGAGGAGAGTTTCCATCTTTGAGACAGAGATTGGTCATTTTAAAAACGACCTGTGGATAAAGTTCGGGAGCTACAATATAAACCGGAGGAATCAAATTTATCAAAATTCGCAATGCAGCTAATTTATAAACATCAGTCATTTCTGGTAATTCTATTAAATCTTCAATCCGTTTTCCTCCTAAATTCAATCTAGTCAGTCTTGTTGGGGATTTAGCTGCTAAAGGTAAACCTAGCATTTTCAGCACTTGCAGTCCGGTATTTAATGCGGCTTGCATTTGGTTTTTAGCAATATAAAACTGCATTTTTGTCTCATACACCTGGACTCGATCGAGCAGGGTTTTTGCCTGTGCCAAAACTACATCAGAAAGCATTTCTGCTCGCTCAAAATTAGTGTTGAGGAATTCTACTGCTGCTGTTTCTACATAGAGGTTAAGTGTCATGTCATACTGACACTGCCAACTATCTGCCGCAAGTAATTCCAAACCTACATTTAAATATTTAACAGATGATTCATACGCTGTTGCTGCTTTTGCTTTCTGTCCAGCTATAAGATTGAGTTGAGCCAGTCTATCTTTTTGAGGCTGTTGGGCGATGAATTCAGCACCAACATTCAGTTGGTTGACAATTTCAAAAATGTTTTCTTCAATGTCCCTTTCCGAGGTATGTATTAGTAGCAATTCACCAATTTTTAGGTGAGTCTGTTTTTTCTGGTCATCTGGAATAAGAGAATAAGACGCTTGCTGTACCCGGTCGTGTAAGAACTTATAGGTAATGGGTGATGAGGGCTGGTTAATGTGCGATCGCCTGTTCTCAGTCTCTATTTGTTCTGAGTCAAAAACAAGCGGTGTTTTGTAGGAATTGTTGAGGGGTAGAACCAAACCTGATTGCAGAGCTTCCCACAAATCTGCTGCTGTTTCTGACTGAGATGTTTTATTAATAATAGCCAATATATCTAAAGTAAACTTGTCTCCAATGCAGGCGGCAAACTTTAACACATTCTGTGTTTTTTCAGATAGCTTTTGAATTTGGCTAACCATCAATTCAACGACGTTATCAGTTATATTAACTCCCTGAATAAACTCAATATTCCATTGCCAAAAACCGCGTTCAAAGTCAAAGTATAATAAGTTATCCTGATAAAGAGATTTGAGTAACTGAGTTAAGAAAAAGGGGTTGCCTTGGGTTTTTGTAAAAACTAACTCAGCTAACGGCTTTACCTTTAAAATCTCACTACGAAGAGTATCGGCTACTAACTGATTGACGTGAGCGATATCCAAAAGCTGGAGGATAATGTTATTTACGATCGCACCAGTCTGTTGAATCTCCTCCAAGGTCTGAATCAAGGGATGAGTGGCGCTTACTTCGTTATCTCGATATGCACCAATTAGCAATAGATATTGGCTATCTGGGTCAGTCATAATTAACTGGATAAGCTTGAGGGAAGCTGAATCTGCCCACTGTAAGTCATCCAGAAACAAAACTAGTGGGTGTTCGGGTTGACTAAATACATGAATGAATTGTTGAAACACCCGATTAAATCGATTTTGTGATTCTGACGATCCTAATTGAGGAACTGCTAGCTGCGGGCCAATAATCCGTTCTAATTCGGGAATAACGTCTATAATCACTTGAGCGTTGGAGCCGAGGGCATCTATTAGTTTTGATTTCCAAACGGCTATTTGCTCGTCGGTTTCTGTTAGCAATTGCCGCATCAAATCTTGGAATGCTTGAATTAGAGAAGCAAATGGAATATTCCGCTTGAACTGGTCAAATTTACCGGAGATAAAATAACCTCGCTGGCGCACAATCGGTTTGTGAACTTCAGAAACTAAGCACGATTTACCGATGCCTGAGTAACCAGAAACTAGCATCATTTCCGTAGTACCAGAACTGACGCGATCGAATGCTTCTAACAAAGTAGCAACTTCTATTTCCCGTCCGTAGAGTTTTTGCGGGATGGAAAATTGGCTGTATGAATCTAATTGACCGACAATAAAGTGGGAAATCTCGCCATCCGTCTGTAACTGAGTCAGACAGGTTTCTAAATCGGCTTTTAGTCCGAGAGAACTTTGATATCTATCTTCAGCAGTTTTAGCTAATAATTTCATTACAATGTCAGAAACCGCCGAGGGAATTTGGGGATTGAACTCTTGAGGCGCTATTGGTGTTTTGGCAATATGGCAATGAACAAATTCCAGAGAGTCAGCGGCATTAAATGGCAGCGCACCTGTCAGCATTTCATAAAAAGTAACGCCTAAAGAATAGAAGTCGGTACGGTAATCAATTGACCGATTCATTCGTCCGGTTTGCTCCGGTGACATATAGGCGAGAGTGCCTTCTAATAAATTGGGATTGCTGATGCTTTGATTTTCTTTTTCTAAACGCGATGCAATACTGAAGTCGATAATTTTAACTTGTCCGGTTTTTGGGTTAATAACGATATTGTCAGGTTTAATATCTTTATGAATAATCTTGGCTTGATGCAGTTGAGTGAGAGTGGATGCTAGCTGAATGGCTATTGTGAGAAATTCGGTTAATGACAATTGGCGATCGCTAATATACTTTTTTAGAGATTCTGCACCAAAGTCTGCCAAAATTAGGGCTAAACCGTTATGATGATTTTCTAAGGCTAGAGACTTGACAATTCCCTCTATATCTACTAATATCTGCGATATTTTATATTCATGTCTGAGTCGGGTTAGTTCTTCGAGGCTGGGATACTCGGCTTTCAGGGCTTTAACGATCGCAAGACTTCGATCTGACTGCTTGGAAGCGCGATAAATAACGGTATTCACACCTTCATGCAGAGCTTCAATAAAGTTGTAACCGGGAAGGACAGGTATCATTTTTCTAAGCCTAAGTAGTACGATGAACTGGGCATGATGCTAATGAACTTTATCCACAACTGTCAAATAAAAGGACAATCAAGTGCTTTCTTTAGCATTCCCAGCCAGCCCAAAATTTCTCTAAGGCTAAATAAAGCTCAACATTTGGAAATATAAGCTTGGGTTAAAGGTTATTGGTGTAGATAATTGGTTTTAAAAGACGCGATAAATCGCGTCTCTACATCTGGGTTTTGTTGCTCATTCTGAACTGTATAGACGCTGCGCTATCTGCTTTTGGGTCAGAATACCTAACTGAATTCTGACTTCTGAATTCTGTATTAGACCTCTTGCACAAATGCAAAATTCGCCCACCCTACGGGATCTTGCTACATCTCCCAACCCCTTCTCCCAATATTGGGAGAAGGGGAGCCAATTTCAAAGTCCCTCTCCCAAGTTTGGGAGAGGGATTTAGGGTGAGGGCTTTTTATTCATACAAGAAGTCTATCGATCGCGATCTCATATTAATGACTAAAGATCAAAGCATAATCAAACCCAGTCGTACACCCACAGCAACAGCTTCAGTGCGGCTGGAGACACTGAGCTTTTGAAAAATGGATGAGAGATGAAATTTAACGGTATGCTCAGAAATATGCAAACGTTTTGCGATCGCTTTATTTCCCAACCCCGATCCAAGCATTCCTAAAACCTCTATCTCCCGTGGTGTCAAGGTTTGTACGGGATTTGTTACTACTTTTTCGCGGATAGACAGTAATTCTACAGCATTTGGGTGCAGCACCAGCAAACCAAAAGCGATCGCTTCTACAGCCGCGACAATTTCTGATTCTGTACTAGTATTAGGCAATATTCCCCGGATACCAGAACGTAACGCCGTTTCTAAATCAATGCTGTCGAGTTCTTCAACAATGACGATTATTCCTAATGGATATTGCTGTTCTTGAATAACTAGCAATTTTTCCCACACCGCTTGTTGAAAATTCCCACTCAAATCTACCAGCACTACATCCGGCTGTAATTGCCCAACTTCACTCGCCAATACATCCAAATCGGATGCACTCCCCACAACCGTCAACCGAGGATTGGTAGTCACCACAGCTGATAACCCTGCCCGCACCACAGGGGAAGTAGCAACCACCATCACTCGGATCATGTCGCCTCCACAGCAGTTTTATCGGACTGCACGGCTACATAAATCACGAATTGCTGCCTACCGCGTAGGAGTTGTAGCGGCACAGATCCTTTACTTTCATGGAGATATTTAGTTAAGTCATTTATGCTAGTGAATAATCGCCCCGAAACTCCAATTAAAACATCGCCGATTTGTACACCAGCATTTTCCGCCGCACTGTTAGGTAGAATTGACAACACCAAGAAACCCAAGCTACGCCTACTTAAAAGCACAGGTTGCAGTGTAACTCCCAGCTGCGGACGACTATTTCCCTGTAAAAAACGCTCAACGGTGTTGCTGGGAACTGCCACAGCCAAACCATTAGCAATCATCGTGTTAATTCCCACGACAAGACCTTGACAATCGGCAAGTGGCCCCCCAGAATTACCAGGATACAGCCGCAAATCGGCCATAACTGCTCGTGGATTATTTGTATAGATAATTCCAGTTGTCACAGCGCCACTGTCAGCAAAGGGATTACCCACCGCTAAGACCAATTCACCTACTCGTAGCGCTTCAGAATTGCCGATAGTTGCAGCAGTTAAATCAGTGGCAACAATTTTCAGAGCTGCTAAATCCTGCTGTGGATCGAATTGGGTACGCACCGCATCAAATACCCTTCCGTCTGCCAATTCCACAGTTGCGCGGTTGCTAGTTGCTACATGGGCATTAGTGATAATTAGTCCGTCAGGTTGCCAAATTACACCAGAACCGACTCCCAGAGAGCCGCTTTTTACTTTGACAGTGCGTAGGCGTAGTTTAGCAGCTACCTCTGTCAATTCAGCAGCGATGTTAGTTAATGTTGTGTTTGCCATGTTATACAGTTTTTGAGCGTGTGAAAGTAAAATCTAGTGATGTCTTTTGTCATTTGTCCTTTGTCCTTAGAAACACAAATGACAAATGACTAATGACTAATGACGATTCGAGCAAAAAGGTGCAACTTCCGAGTTCAGAGGCTCAACGTTCGAGCAAAAAGGTGCAACTTCCGAGTTCAGAGGCTCAACGTTCGAGCAAAAAGGTGCAACTTCCGAGTTCAGAGGCTCAACGTCCGAGTAAAAAGGTGCAACTTCCGAGTTCAGAGGCTCAACGTTCGAGCAAAAAGGTGCAAGTTCCGAGTTCAGAGGCTCAACGTTCGAGTAAAAAGGTGCAAGTTCCGAGTTCCAAATTCCAAATTCCAAATTCCAAATTACGAATTACGAATTACGAATTACAAAGGTCGTTCGCCAACTGCGATCGCTAACTCAATTAACACTCCACCCCGGACAACTTGGACGTTGACAGCTTTACCAATGCGATCGCTACTATTGAGCAACGCCAACACATCACCTGTATCGCCCACAGTTACGCCATCGAATGTTACCAAAACATCGCCAAGCAGCACACCTGCATTGTCAGCAGGCCCCGCAGCCTCAACGTTGACAACAATTACCCCAGTTGCCGAACTTAAATTGAGAGCAGTTTTTAGGTTCTTTGGTAAACGTACAGGTTGCATTCCTACACCCAAGTATCCTTTAGAAATGCGTCCTTTTGCTACTAATTGGTCAACCACGCGATCGACTGTAGCAGTGGGAATTGTCAGAGCAGTACCACGCCGCCCCGATGTATTCATGCCTACAACAAAACCAGCAGCATCTACGAGCGGGCCGCCTGCAAAACCAGAGTAAAGGGTGATGTCTGGGCGGATGAATTGGTCAATATTCCCGCCATTCATACTCCGCCAAGCACCGCTAACCACACTCACTGCACCCATCGCCGCCCTTAAATCACCTTCGCCACCTCTTGCCAGTCCTAACACGAGATGACCAACTTTGAGCGTTTTAGCATCGCCAACTTTGGCCACAGGTATTTCTGCATTTTCTAGTTTAAAAACAGCTATATCGGTGCTAGAGTCATGACCGACGAGTGTTACTGGTGCAGTACTACCATTTGATAAGGTAATAGTGATATCGTCATAGCGCTGGAGTGACTCATCAGAGGTAACAATGATGCCATTACGCCAGTGAATGCCACTTGGAGAAACACGAGTACCGCCATTCACTGCAACCACAGCACTTCCAGCTTGTTCTACGGTATCAGCTAAACTGTTCGACAAAGCCAGTAATGAAGACATAAGATTTTTCTGCCAACTTTCTTAGATGTTCATATCGTGCCGTTTTCTCAACACAGATGACATCGGAAAAATGGAGAGTAATTCATCCTAGAAAAATGGCTAGGATTTACATCAGCTTTTTAGCGTTGCTGAATTCTTGCGGTTATTGGTGTAGATAATTGGTCTTTCAAGACGCGATGAATCGCGTCTCTACATCTTTTGTATTGCGCTATATTATTCAGTTTACGACGGCTAGACTGAGCGCTCAATTTAGCCGTCGTATAGAATTCATTCTGAATCCTGACTCCTGAATTCTGTTTCTAGAAACAAATGCACACCCAATCAAAACAAATCAACCTGCTGACTCCATCGAGAAACTTACCTCTCTATGGCAAGAGAATTTTAGTAACAGCACCGAGAAATTATGCTTATAGGTTATCCGAACAAATCATCAAAAAAGGTGGTTTACCTGTTTTCATGCCTACTATCGAAACCTGCTATTTATCAAACTACAATCAGTTAGATGCCGTTTTAGCCGATATAAACGAATTTGATTGGATTGTCTTTACAAGTCGAAACGGAATCACAGCATTTTTTCAGCGGATAAATGATTTGAATATTCCTATATCTGTAGTACAAAAATGTCACTTATGTGCATTAGGAAAAGATGTAGAAAGCTTATTGTCTTTTTGTAGCAAGGTAGATTTAGTCCCAACAGAATCTAGCCCAGCCGGAATTGTCGCTGAATTAGCGAAACTTCCACAAATTCACGAGAAAAAAGTGCTGATCCCGGCTCCAGAAGTTGTGGGTTTGCCTGAACCTGATGTTGTACCCAATTTGATTACGGATTTGCAACAATTGGGCATAGAAGTAACTCGCGTACCCACATATATTACGCAGGGTTTAGATAAAACTATCTACGGTATGGAATTAAACCTGATACGTCAAGGAATGATTGATGTAATTGCCTTTAGTAGCACGGCGGAAGTAGAAAGCTTTTTGACAATGGTCAAGTTACAAAGCGATTATGAACATTGTGTTATTGCATGTTTCGGTCCTTACACCACTGCTAACGCCCAAAAGTTGGGTATGAATGTCTCTATTGTGTCTAGAGATTATAGTTCATTTGAGGGATTTGCTGAAGCGATCGCAGCATTTTTCCTTGTGTGATTTTCCTGTCAAGTTTCTGGTACATGTAAACTCGCTCCACTAAGCGTTTGAGAATCTAGAACAGTCAACTACAATCAACTCTAGACTAGCAGCACATAAACTCGTAGTATCGAATATGGAGTTTATTAGAACTAGGGATTGTTACATGGCAACTTATAAAGTCACATTAAAGACCCCAGAAGGCGATAAAACAATTAATGTTGAAGATGATGTGTACATCTTAGATGCCGCTGTCGATGACGAAGGCATAGACATACCCTACTCTTGTAGGGCTGGTTCTTGCTCTAGCTGCACCGGCAAGTTGATTTCAGGTACGATTAACCAAGACGATCAGAACTTTTTAGATGACGACCAAGTTAACGATGGATTTGTCCTCACCTGTGTTGCCTATGCTACTTCTGACTGTACAATCTTAACCCATCAAGAAGATGAGCTTTAGAGATCGCTAACGAGGAATACGATCTGGACTTGCCTTCTTCCTGTAGCGCTGGTTCTTGCTCTACCTGCACCGGGAAGCTGTCAGGTACAGTGAACCAAGACGATTGGAACTTCTTAGATGACGAGCAAATTGACGCAGGATTTGTCCTCACCTGCGTGACCTATGCTACTTCTGACTGTGTAATTGAAACCTATCAAGAGGAAGTGCTTAACGGTTAAGAGTGGGTGAGGATTGAGGGCATTGGTGTCAACTTAAGCCCAAACCCTTTTCAAATCTCGTTTCTCTGAGTGAAAATGCTGCTTATTGGGCTGCTGCCTCCGTTACTGGTGGTAGCAGCCCCCATTGTATTCGTCACCCTAAAAAATGTATGGCAATTAATATCATGTCCGCTTGATTGCTTATTAAACCCGAAGAACCCCACCCCGCCAAAGCTACGCCTTGTCTCCCCTCCCCGCAAGCGGGGAGGGGTTGGGGGTGGGGTGTAATGACTGTGGTTAGCATAACTAATTATGCGGACATGATATAAGCTGCGATCGCAAGTGGTTATAAAATGTGCAGCACCATTTTGATAATTTGCATTCTCTCAAAGATGAGCTAAAGACTTACAACCGCTTCCCCTCTCCCTCTGGGAGAGGGGTTAGGGGTGAGGGCGGAAATTTAGACTTCTAGGGGAGAGGTTTTCCAATCTTTTGATTTAGCGCAGAGACTTTAAGCTTTCAGTCTTTTGCACTAAGAAATCAGTGAAGATACTCATAATGGTGCGCTGACGTAATTTCACATTAGCATTAATGGACATCCCTGATTGCAAGGGAATTTGACGCTGATTAATCAGTAACTTCTGCCCATGTAAGCGGACTTTTGCGGAAAAACGCCAGAAATTATAAACTTGGTCTGGAGGTAAGGCATCAGAGCCAATTTCAACTAGTTCGCCTTTGATATCACCATACTCTTGGAAGGGAAAGGAATCAATTCTCACATCGACTTGTTGCCCTTCTTTAACAAAGCCGATGTCGCGATTGGTGATGTAGACGTTAGCAACCAAGTTACCACTAGGAACAAGTTTCAGAAGCGGTTCGCTGGAATTAACTACAAATCCTGCTGTTTTAGCTTTAAGTTCAAAAACAGTACCATCTACAGGTGCGGTAATTTTCTGATATTTCAGAGTTTGTTCTGCCTGAACCCACTTACTATTAATTTCTCCAATCTGACTATTAATTTCATAGAGGCGTTTCTGATTATCTACAATTACTTTGGTTAATTGGCTGTCAATTCCGGCAATGTTTTTGTCATTATCTGTAATTTTGGCTAGTAAATCTTCTTGAGACACAGCCGCAGTATTGCGAAGTTTTTCATTTGATTGGGCGATCGCTAATTGTAATCGCTGCTGTTCCCGATTCAGTCGAATCACTTCTGCTTGTTTGCTGCTGACATCCTGCTGTTGTTTCAAATATTGCACCTGCGAAATCGCTCCCTGCTGCGCTAGAGGTTCAAACTTGTGGAGAATTTGTTGATTAATTGTCAGCAACTCTTTAGCGCTAGTTAATTCCGCTTGAGTTTGGAAAAATTGCTGTTGCGTCTGTCCTGTTTCTAAATTAGCTGTGGCTAAACGCGATTCCAATTCTATTTGGCGATTTCGCAAGCGTAACTGTTGCTCTCTGGTGAGACTATTTCCAGCAGTCGCACCATTTAATTGTGTCCGATACAACTGGTTTTCGGCAATTATCGCGGCTCGGCTTTTGGTCAAGAAGGCGAGTTCTGGTTTAATTTTCAACAGAGCAGTTTGCTGTGCTATTTCCTGTAGTGATATGTTCCCTTGCATCTGGCGGCGATAGAAGTCATTTTCTTGCTCTAGCGCCTGTTTCGCCAGCAATTGAGCCGCCCGACTTTGTTTTAATGAACTTAACTCCGCCTCCGAAGAAGTTTTTTCTAGGGTAACGAGTGTTTCACCTTTTTTGACTCGCTGACCATCTTTGACTAAAATCTGATTGACAACACCATGAACCGGAGCCTGAATTTCTTTGACTGCACCCTGTGGTTCTAGCTTGCCAGTAGCATGAATTGATTCATCAATTTGGAAAACTGAGGCCCAGATTACTGCGAAGGTACTAACTCCAACAATAGTCCAGGCGATCGCTCTTGACCAAGTAGGTGTTTGTTGTAAAAGTACTGGTTGATCGAATTTATATTGAATATTCATTGGGGAATGGGGAATGGGGAATGGGGGATTGGGCATTGGGGAGTGCTGAGAGACGCGATGAATCGCGTCTGTACAAGAGTTAGAAGTGCTAAGGTTAAAATTCCGAGTTCAGAAGCTCAACGTTCAAGTAAAAAGGTGCAACTTTCGAGTTCAAAGGCTTAACGTTCAAGCAAAAAGGTGCAACTTTCGAGTTCAAAGGCTCAACGTTCCAGTAAAAAGGTGCAACTTCCGAGTTCAAAGGCTCAACGTTCCAGCAAAAAGGCTCAATTTTTGAGTTCAAAGGCTCAACGTTCAAGTAAAAAGGTGCAACTTCCGAGTTCAAAGGCTCAACGTTCCAGTAAAAAGGTGCAACTTCCAAGTTCAAAGGCTGAAGTATCGAATTTTAAGCATGAAATTTCATTATCTAAAGTTGAAGCGATAGTATTTACTGCTGACAAATGACAAATGACTAATGACTAATGACTAATGACTACACTTTCGCTTCCTGTTGCTGATACAGACAGTAGTAATAACCTTTGAGCGCCATCAATTCTTCATGAGTTCCCTGTTCTACCACAGCACCTCCATCCATCATGAGAATGACATCGGCATTGCGAATTGTGCTGAGGCGGTGAGTAATGAAAAACACTGTTTTTTCTCGGAAAGCTGACGCTAAGTTACGGCAAACTTGGGCTTCGGCATTGTAATCTAAGGCACTGGTAGCTTCATCAAGAATCAGTAATTGCGGGTTTTGCAGGACAGTACGAGCGATCGCTACTCGTTGGCGTTGTCCCCCAGATAGTCCCGAACCTCGCTCGCCCACACGGGTGTTATAGCCACTGGGCAAAGACATAATAAAGTCGTGGGCATAAGCTACCTTGGCGGCAGTAATAATTTCTTCATCGCTAGCATCAGGATATCCCAAGGCAATGTTTTCGCGGATTGTGCCATCAAACAATAGGGTATCTTGTAACACCATACCAATCTGACGACGTAGAGAATAAAGTTCTACTTTGCTGATATCATAGTCATCAATCAAGATTTTGCCGGACTTGGGTTCGTAAAGTCTGGGTAATAATTTTAGCAGTGTACTTTTACCGGAACCGCTTTGACCAACAATTCCCACAAAGGAGCCAGCAGGAAAATCTAAGTTAATATTGCACAGTTGCAATGGCCCGTGTTCCGAGAAACTGAAGCTGAGATTTTCAAAGCGGACGCTACCTTGAACGCTGGGCATAAGAATATTTTGACAGTTACCGATTTCTACTTCTTGGGGAGTATCTAAAATATCAGCAAGGCGTTGCAGAGATAAAGCGGTTTCTTGGAAGTTCTGCCAAAGTTGCATTAGGCGTAACAAGGGACTAGTAACATAACCAGCCAAGATGCGAAAAGCGATGAGTTGTCCCAAGGTTAGATGTTGATTGAGAACTAGAAAAGCTCCCACCCACAGCACTAACATACTGGAAAACTTGTTGAGAAAACTGCTAACAGAACCAGCAGTAGTTTGGGTGGAAACTGTTTTGAAACCAGCGCTAATATAACGAGCATAGCGTTCTTGCCATTGCCAACGCGATCGCATTTCTAAATTTTGCGCCTTGACTGTCTGCATTCCCCCCATCACTTCCACTAAATAAGATTGCGTCTCGGCATTGCATTCTGCTTTTTCTTGCAATTGTCGCCGCATCACAGGTGATACCATTAAGTTGAGCAAGCCAAACAACGGTACTGTTGCCAAAGCTACCAAGGTCAACACTGGGCTGTAAATCGCCATTACTACAATGTAGACCACTGAAAATACAGCATCCATCACCACAGTTAAAGCTGTACCAGTTAAGAAAGAGCGAATATTTTCCAACTCGTGAATTCGCGTTGCCAATTCCCCAACAGGGCGGCGTTCAAAATAAGATAATGGCAGACGCAACAGGTGATTAATCACCTCAGAACCAAGGGCGAGGTCAATTCGGTTAGTGGTATCTGTAAATAAATGAGTGCGGATACTGGTGAGTATTGCTTCGATGATTGCTACTACTAGCAAAAAGATGCCAAAAACTTCCAGGGTATCAGGACTGTTACCAACCAATACTTTATCAATAATCACCTGTGTGGCGAGGGGATTTACTAGCCCAAACAGTTGAATAACAATGGAAGCGATTAGTACTTCAATTAATACTTTGCGATAGCGCCGCAGTGAAGGTACAAACCAACTCAAACTAAACCGCGCCTTGGGAGTATTTTTGGTAGTTTGCAGTAGCAGGACTTCTCCTTCAGCCCCCCAGTTTTCCGCAAAGTCTCGTAATTTGTAGCGTAGTAGTCCCATCTCAGGAACGGCAATGAGTAACTCTCGATCGCTATTTTTGTAAATAATTGCAAAACTATCTTGCCAAGAAATCATCACTGGTAGTTGCAAGCGTCCGACTGCGGTAGCGGGAACTTTTACCATCTGTGTTGTCAACCCCATCAACTCAGCAGCAGCAGCGCAAAATTGCAGAGATATAACGCCTTTTTGTTCGTGCTGCTTAGTCAACACTCGCTGCAATGTATCTCTGCGCCAGGAGATGTTAAAGTATTGGCTCAACATTTGGAAGCAAGCTAGTGTTGCATCCAGGGGCCCTCTACCTTTGATATAAGGAAACTTCTTTTGTTTACCCTTGGCTGCTGGTGCTTCTGTGACAGTAATTTCTGAGGCGTAGGGAATCTCGGCGGGTAAGAGTGTTTTTGGTGTAGGAAAAGCGAGATTTTCTCTAAATATTGATTTGGGCAATCCCACCAGACGCATATTTGTATTAAATTTCAGCTTGGGATTGAGTTCATCCAACTCTAAGCGACTCCCCACAGGGAACTCAGAATCGAAATTACTGCTGACTAACCACAAAAATTCTGAATCTAACTGCTGCTGAAAGACTTTGCGTGCAGGAATTGTTTGGATAATCGCAACTTCAGTTGCAGCTTGGGCAAATTTAACTAAATTCCTGCTACCATCTGCGCGACGGCTGAGTTCTTCGGTAAGCAGTTCATGCACTTCTAAAAGAGTAATTTCATTTTGCAGGGCTTGGACAAAAGCCTCTTCTTGCTTGAGTAAAGTTAGAAAACCAGCAATAGGTAGATTAATCGCGATAACTTCAGTAGAGGCGATCGCAGTTTCACAAGCAATACCCCGCATATAACTTACCCAACCCAAAACCTCTCCTTGAGAGAGTAACTTCAGTGTCGCCGGATTTTGTCCTTGGGAATTGCAGGTTAATAAACGCGCTTGCCCTTGGTAGATAATGCTAATCCAATTGGGCATAGCTTCTCTGGTTACTATTACCTGCCCGATGCGATAACGACAAAATTGCACCTTGTCGAGCAAATTTTCTAAAACATTTGGTGACAGATAATTGAAAGGAAATAGTTCAGCAATATATTCTTGAATATCAACGGTTGTATTTGTCATCATCTCTTGCACGCGATTTTAATAATTTTTAAGCAGCTTTCGCTTCTTGAGGCTGTGCTGGTTTGCTGTTGATTCCCATCCAGGCTTTTTCTTCTGGTGATAGTTGACTTAGTTGCTGTTGAAACCAAGCTTCAAAATTCTCTTGCAGCAATCGTTGGCGCATAAAATCGTCCAACTGGGCACTGATAAACTTTTCCACGCGTATAATTATCCATGAGTCTCCAAAGGGTACGGGTGGTTGAACTATACCTACTTGACTTGTGCAAAGTAACTTAGCAAAATTGGGAGTTATAGTACCAAGTTCTACTGGGCCGATGATGCCATTTGTATCAGCTTCTGTCCCTTGAGAATATTCACGAGCTAGTTCCGAAAATGATTGTTCTCCTTCTGTAATTCGGAAGAATAGTTCGTTAGCAGTTCCTCTGCTATCAGTCCGAATTAAAGAATAAATGACTTTATCAAAATGTCTTTTGTATTTGAGGAAGTAAGATTCTAGTTGATGTCCCCAAGTTTGTTGTTTGAACTTTTCAACTCTCAGCTTTCGGGTAGCGAAAAGTTCTAATTGTTCTTGAGTCATACCGTAACATAAGCACCAATCTTGGATTTTTTGCTCGGTAGTCAAATCCCATTGCTGATAAAATTGTTCTAGAGCATGAGATATTTCGGTTTGTGTGCAGATGATTGGTGCGATCGCTAATTCAATAATGCTCTGAGATAACAATTGCGGAATTAGATTGTAACTTGCTAAAAAGGGAATAATTTCTGGCGGTAAGAGGGCGCTGCCGCTACGCCCGTTGTAGACATCGCCTAATTGTAATGTTGTATTCATAATATTTATGCAAATATTTGAGCCGTGCAAAGATATATTTAGAAATGCAAGCGGTATTCAGGTATGGATTTGTACCGCTTGCATCATTTGCATACCCTTGAAAGCATTGCCGTACAAAACTTTCAAGTAATACTCACCACTGCCGATGCCTAAACTTAAGCTTCGGGGGTAGTGAAGTGATCGAACGTCACAGTGTAGGCACTACTGTTAGAGAATTGATTGACTTGCAAGAAGTAGTCACCAGATTGTCTAATATTAGAAATTAACTCTGCCTGACCTAAACCTCCAGTAGAACGCGCAACTTCCTCACCAACGTCAACGATGCGATCGCCGTCCAAGTCTCGAATTAGTCGGATGTCAACATCGGCATTGGCGCTGATTCCAGTCAAGCGAATGTTGACACCTTCAAACAATCCCAAAGAGAAGTTGTAAACATCTGCGGTATTATTGTTACTGACGTTACCAAAACGGGTGACATCACCTGACAGATTACCAAGTACAAATTCCTTCGGCAGAAGATTGCTGAAACCGCCTGTAGAATTGGGTGTAGTCGCAGACAAGTCTAAATCGTAACTGACACCGCCCGAACTACCTGAAGCAAAGCGAGATACTTCGGCAAAATAAGTACCTGCGTTGGCTCTAACGTTAATCGCGTCATCAACGTTGCCTAACTTAGTGGAACTTTCAATAAATCCATTTATTCTGTCAGTAGCGTCTAATATACCGTTAGCATTAACATCACGAAACAGTCTCAGGTCGGCATCATCACCAGTGCTAATGTTGTTAAGAGACAAGTTGATGTTTTTAGTGCTATCGATTGAGAACCTAAAGACATCTGTGGGTTCAACTGCATTTAAGAAGCCATTCAAAGGACGAGGGGTGCTAGCTAATGAACCAAGGTTTACAGTACTCATTTTTTCTCCTTAAGATTATTGATTGTGTGTTAGTCAAATTCAGATTAAGTTGTGGTTTGCACAGATGTAAATTCCGATTTAAATCGACATTTACTAGATTTTATAAGCTTAGATTTTGATGAAAATAAAGAATATTTATTATTTTCAAGAGAGCCTTAGCTGTTTGGTTTTGTGCTTGCCGCGTTCAGAACCTGTTGTTTAACCATGAGTCTAAATTAAACTGTTTCTTCAAGAAACACAGCATGAAAAAGACTTCTATAGTTAGGTGTTTTTTAAAGTAGATTCCAAATACTTTGTATGATTTAGTCAGAAAAAGTCATATAATTCGCCGTTGCCGTAATTGAGAATGAGTTTGCTCGAATAAGGGATATGTAAAGAAGTAGGTGAAAGCTTGCCTCAGGCGATCGCTTTGGCAAACCTTGGTAACACTAAAAAATTGTTGTATAAAATTGATCCAAAAAAACCTCTGAGTTACCAGAGGTTTCTTATGATTAAATCTTTAGCGTCAATTTTGTTGAAATATTTGATCAGTGCAGCTATAATTTATGCAATGAAGCGGTAAAGTTCAGGTATAACTCTCTGCCGTTTGCATCATTTGCATACCTTTGAAAGCATTGCCGTACAATACTTTCAAGTACTATTCACCACTTTCGATGCTTAAACTTAAGCTTCGGAGGTGGTGAAATGGTCAAAACTCAAAGTGTAATTAGTGCTACCTTTGAATTGATCGACCTGTAGAAAGTAATCACCAGCATCCTTAATATTGGAAATAATATCTGAGGTAATACCGCTGTTAATAGAACGGGCAATTTCCTCTCCTACCTCAACTCTGCCATTGCGATTAAAGTCTCGAATTAGTCGGATATCAGCATCATTGCTTAGTCCGCTCAATGTGATATTGACACCCTCAAAGCTTCCTAGAGAAAAATGGTAAACATCAGCGGTATTTTTGTCACTGATAAAACCAGTACGCGCGATATCACCTGATAAGTCACCAAGTTCAAATTCCTTGGGCAAAAGATTGTTGAAATCGAGTGTTGAATTGGGTATCGTTGCAGACCAGTCTAAATCGTAAGTCACAGTGCCGGAACCAGAAAAGCGAGAGACCTCAGCAAAATAAGTACCTGCATTTGCTCTGACATTAATTGATTCATCAAAGTTGCTGCCATTGCGTGAACTTGCAACCAATCCATTCGCTCGGTCGGCCGCGTCTAATATACCGTTACCGTTAACGTCTCGAAAAAGTCTCAGATCGGAATCATCACCAGCACTAATCTCGTTAAGAGACAAGTTAACGTTTCTGGTACTGCTGATTTGGAACTGATAGATATCAGTAGGGTCTGGTGTTTCAAAAGAAAAGTGAGAAGGGGTGCTAGACAGAGTACCAAGATTGAAATTAGTCATTTTTTTGTTTTTTTGGTGTAAATAGTTATTTGCTTAAAGCAAGATTAGTTTTAGTTAAGCCTGATGTAATTTTTTGTCTAGAGTGTGGAGTAAAAGCGGCAAAGTTCAGGTATGATTCTCTGCCGCTTGCATCATTTACATACTCTTGAAAGCATTGCCGTACAAAGCTTTCAAGTACTATTCACCACTGTTAATGCCTAAACTTAAGCAGGGACAGAGAACTGGCTAAAAGACACATTATAGTTAGTGTTGCCAGTGAATTCAGTTACCTGCAAGAAGTAGTCACCAGGAGTGTTAATGTTGGAAATCAGTTCTGAAGTAATACCTGCATTAGTAGAGCTTCCAATTACCTCACCTGCGTCAACAATGCGATTGTTGTTAGAGTCTCGAATCACCCGGATATCAGCATCGCTGCTTAATCCTTCCAATCTGATGTCGACACTCTCACGAAATCCCAAAGAGAAGCTATAAACATCAGTAGTGTTCTGGTTATTGACGTTACCTGTACGAGTGGTATTACCTGACAAGTGACCAAGTACAAATTCTTTGGGAAGAAGGTTGCTAGAACTAGCTGAAATCGGAAAAGTTCCAGCAGGTTCAGTCGCAGACAAGGCTAAATCGTAACTGACATTTCCGGAACTACCTGGAGCAAAGCGAGATACTTCCGCAAAAAAAGTACCTGAGCTAGTTTTAAAGTTAATCGCCTCATCTTGGTTGCTTCCGCGATTGGAAACAATTCCAACTTTTCGGTCGAAGTCGTCTAGTACGCCGTTATTGTTCGCATCTCTAAACAGTCGAAGATCGGCATCATCACCCGCGCTAATGTCTGTCAGAGAAAGGTTGATATTTTTGCCACTGGTAATTTTGAACTGAAAGACATCTGTGGGATCGGATGTAGTTAAATCAAAGTTATTCTTAACAACAGGAGTGCTACCGAGTGTACCAAGATTGAAAAGTGCCATTTTTTTTGTCCTTTAGATATTGATTGTAATGCGGTCAAGTTCGTTCAGATAAAGTTATGGTTTGCACAGATGTAAATCTTCGATTTAAATCAAGATTTACTGGAATTTAGTGGCTTAGAGTTTGATGAAAATAAAGATTATTTATTATTTTCAATAGAGTCTTAGCTGTTTGGTTTTGTGCTTGCTGTGTTCAGAACTTGTTGTTTAACCATGAATCTAAATTAAACTGTTTTTTCAATAAGCACAGCATGAAAAAGACTTCTATAGTTAGGTGTTTGTGAAAGTAAATTCCAAGTGCTTTGTATTGTTTAGTCATAAAAAGTCTTATGACTCACCATTGGCGTAATCGAGAATGAGTTTGATGAAATAACAGATGTGTGAAGAATTAGGCAAAAGCTTGTATCAAGGCGATGGTATACTAGACAATGCATTCCTATACGCCACGAGGTTATTAGGAACATTCTTAGTACGCCATATGAACAGAAGTTCATTAGTGCTTCGAGTCGGCTACCGATTCACCTTCATCCCGACGACGAGATTGCTCAACGTCTTTATAGTGAGCCGAACCGCAAAACCGAAGTATGGCATATTTTGTGGGCAGCACCGAATGCCAGCATTTTAGCAGGTGTAAAAATTGGTGTAGTTCTTGCTGGAGGAAAACTCCCCTCTTGGTAGTCGTACCCTTCGGGGGAAGCAAGCTACGCATAGCGTCCCGTAGGGAAGGGAGTCGAAACACTGTTTCCTGCCGTGACTAAACGGAACAGGGGTTTAGGACAAGAACACCAAATTTTCTTGTTTTGTGGCTCTTATTAAGGAAGGGTGCTACTCCGATCTTAATAAAACTTCCAGCATAGCTGCCTCCCGCCTACTTAAACTTCATCATCGGCGTGGTGGCAGACAAAAATGCTCTCTATTTAGCAATATTCAACGAATGGTTCCGTTATTCTCTTATATAACCTGATTTTAAGTATTTATCTTTTGTTTGCTAATGCTTATTGACTAATAAATGATTTTAAAAAATTTACTTAAACAATTGATATAAATAAAATGTTCATAACAACCACTTTCTCGTGTGGCAGATTTATGATAGTTATTAGGCACCTAAATATAATGCTTTTTTTTAGATAACCTGGCAAAGATCGGTAATGTATATGCCATAATGTCACGAGCTAGGGGTATATAAACTTATTGTTATACTTCATCACGTAAGTGGGGAAGGTATCAGTATTGGCTACGAAAAAACATAATGCTACTAGCTCGAACCGATTGATGAACGATCGGGTCAAAACTCTTGCTATATCTGGAAACCCAATATTTGGGTCTGGATTTAGTCTATAGCAAGGGTTGATTGAGTTATGGATAGGGAGGAAATTTGATGAAGTTGTTAGATTTAGAGAATCCTGAGGTTAAATTGACCTCTAAAACAGATAGTAATTTTGTGGACTTAACAGCAGCACACCCACGACCATTGTTAAAGCGATCGCGCTGGCAAACTTTAAATGGGCTGTGGAAATTCGCATTTGATGACCAAGGAAAATGTGTTGAACCCAGCGATTTTAGCGAATGGTGTCATCATATAGAAGTTCCTTATGCGCCCGAATCTACCAAAAGTGGGATTAACGATCGCGGTTTTCATCCAAACTGCTGGTACGAGCGAGAATTTGAAACACCATCAGGGGACGGCAGATTACTGTTACACTTTGGTGCTGTGGACTATCGCGCTCGTGTGTGGGTAAACGATAAATATATAGCCGAGCATGAAGGCGGACACACCTCTTTCACTCTCGATATAACCCATGCTTTAAATGACACTGGTACAACCAAGGTAACAGTGTGGGCGCAAGACGATCCGCACGACCTCGCCAAACCTCGTGGTAAACAAGATTGGCAGTTGAAACCCCATAGTATTTGGTATCCTCGCACGAGCGGTATTTGGCAGACAGTCTGGCTGGAACGCGTAGGTGAGGCTTATATCGGTAATCTTCGTTGGATTCCCGACTGCGAACGCTGGGAAATTGGGTTTGAACTTGGGCTGGCTGGCAATTTACCTACTTCAAATGTACAAATCAAAATTAAACTCAGCGCTGGCGATCGCCTGTTAGCAAGCGATACTTATGAAGTATTCAATGGGGAAATTAGCCGCCGCATTGTTCTGAGCGATCCGGGTATTGACGACTGCCGTAATGAATTACTGTGGAGTCCAGAAAAGCCGACGTTGATCGATGCCCAAATTCAGCTATGGGATAAAGATCGTCTGTTAGATGAAGTGCAATCTTATACAGCGATGCGGACTGTCAGCGTCCAGCGCGATCGCTTTATGCTCAACGGTCGCCCCTACTATCTGAGGTTAGTTCTCGACCAAGGTTATTGGCCTGAGACATTAATGACTCCACCTAATGACGAAGCATTACGACGTGATGTAGAACTCGTAAAAGCTATGGGTTTTAACGGAGTACGCAAACACCAAAAAATTGAAGACCCCCGCTTTTTATATTGGGCAGACGTTTTAGGGTTGTTAGTATGGGAGGAGATGCCCAGCGCTTACCGCTTCACACCGAAAGCTGTGGAACGGATGACCCGTGAATGGACGGAAATTATCAAGCGAGATGTTAGCCATCCTTGTATTGTGGCGTGGGTGCCGTTTAATGAATCTTGGGGAGTGCCAAATTTGACTGAAACGGCGGCTCATCGTAACTACGTATTGGCAATGTATCATCTGACTAAGACTCTCGATCCGACTCGCCCAGTAATTGGTAACGATGGTTGGGAAAGTACTGATACCGACATCCTCGCTATTCACGACTATGAACGCCATCCTGAACGATTAGCCCATCGCTACAGACCCGATATTCAAGTATCGGATCTATTTGAGCGTAGCCGTCCTGGGGGACGTATTCTCACCTTGGATAACTATCCCCATCAAGGACAACCAGTGATGTTAACTGAATTTGGTGGTATCGCCTATGCCCCTCTTGACGAACCTAATGCCGATCAAGCTTGGGGATATGAAAACTGCTCGAATATCTCCGAATTAGAAATGAAATATGCTGCTCTCTTGGAAACCGTTAATAACATTGAGCTATTTAGCGGATTCTGTTACACACAATTAACTGATACCTTCCAAGAAGCTAACGGTTTATTGTACGGCGATCGCACGCCGAAATTTCCCATTGAGGCAATCCGCGCAGCAACCCTCTCAGGACAAGGTTTATGTACTCCCACAAGCTGTTAAAGCCCGACGGACGCAAACTCAAATTATACAGTCGCTACCCAATTACTAGTCAGTTAGAAGCCCCTAGCCCTAGTAATGAGCCAGTGCAAGCTAATCCCCACTTGCGCTGGCACCCCTTGCGGGGCGAATGGGTAGCTTATGCTAGTCACCGTCAAGGGCGGACATTCATGCCGCCTCCAGAATATAATCCCCTCGCACCTACCACTAACCCTGAGTTCCCAACGGAACTACCACAAGGTAAGTATGATGTGGCAGTGTTTGATAACCGCTTTCCCTCAATGAGTCCGACAGCCAACAATCCACCCGATACCATCGTGGAAACGTTACCTGCAAATGGAGCCTGTGAGGTAGTGGTTTTTACTCAAGATGCCCGCGCCTCCTTGAGTTCCTTAGAGTTGGATCATCTAGATTTGCTGTTGTCAGTCTGGGGCGATCGCACCCGCGAACTCGGACTAAATCCCCAAATCCAGTACGTGCTGCCCTTTGAAAATAAAGGTGTAGAGGTGGGTGTAACATTGCACCATCCCCACGGGCAAATTTACGCCTATCCTTTTATACCGCCTGTTCCAGCGCGAATGCTGTCGATGCAGCAGGAGTATTATCAAGAACATCGGCGGGGTTTACTGCAAGACTTGATTCAAAAAGAAATTGCAGACGATCGACGGATTATTTATCAAGATGAGTATGCGATCGCATTTGTCCCAGTTTGCGCTCGTTACCCCTATGAAGTCTGGATTGCACCAAAAGAACCAGTTGGCACTTTTATGGATCTTACCCCACAGCAACGTTGGGGACTTGCCAAAGCCTTAAAAACTGTCACTCTCAAGTATGACGGTTTGTGGAATCGCCCGTTTCCTTACTTGATGGCTTGGTTCCAAGCACCAACTGACGGTTTAGCTCATCCCGAAGCGCATTTACACGCCGAGTTTTTTCCACCATACCGGACAAGCGAAAGGCTGAAATATCTCGCGGGAACTGAACTCGCAGCGGGGATGTTTGCCAATGATGCCTTACCGGAAGAGAAAGCGAAGGAACTACAAGCCGTGGTGGTAAACATTGAAGAACCGATTTCGGTGTGACAGGGTTTGGAACTGTAACTTAATTTCTGAACAAACCAACGCATAAATTGGAAGTTTGTCCACCTATTGAATTAGTTCATCAACAAACTGTCTTAACCGTTCCTTCTAATCGGGGACGGTTTTTAACTTTTCTGTAATCCCGTTTCACATTAATAATATAAAAAACAGATTGAACTCAAATAGGACTTACGCAATAACTCTCTAAAACCCTCTTCCTTTCGTGTCCTTCTCTACAATACGCTACGCGAACGTGTCCTTCGCGGTTCGTTTTTCCATAATTTTGCGTAAGTCCTATAAAAATTGAGATATATTTCTTCGCTCCATTTCTGTCTGTGCATGACGAGAAATTTTATAGTTCATTTTTATTCTGTTTTCTTATCAAGCATGGTTTTATTTAAGCAGAAGATAAATACTAATTGCTTTTTATTTAGTGGATAGTGTAGAGACCCAAAGTTTCGCATCTCTATAGGCCTATCTATGGTTCTCCAAAAAATTCTTAACCGAACTGTATTTGTTGATAATTTCTCAATTTAATCCGAAAGAAACTCTGCTTTTCTACTGCTTCTTATAAATTTACAACTACATATTTAAGGTATGTCTATGCTAACTAAAAAATATTTAGTCAGCAAAGCAAGTTTTGTTTTGTAAATGGATTTAAATAGCTATTTAGCTATTTAACTATTAAAAATAAGTATTGCAAAAATTTTACAAATATGTGAGTTAATACTTTTAGATAAAGTCAACAATTACGAAGAAATATTTCGTTTTTTATATCGATTTGTGTCAGATAGAGGATAAAATGCCTACTGGGCAAGCGTTTTCTGATAAAAAACAGATATTGCCTAAAAAATCGCAAGTTACCTGTGGCTGCTAATGCCGCTAGGAACTTCCTTCAGAGAACACGCATCAAAGGAGCCGAAGAAGCATGTTCACACACGTCAAGTCCACCATTAGACACATTGCGCCTGATAACTTACGCGGACGTAGTTTAATCAAGGTGGTCTATGTCGTGCTTGAGTCCCAGTACCAAAGCGCATTGTCGCAAGCGGTTCGCACGATTAACGCGAACAATCCTAACTTGGCGATTGAAATCAGCGGGTACTTGATTGAGGAACTCCGCGACCCAGAGAACTATGAGGAGTTCAAACGAGAAATCGAGAGTGCGAATATCTTCATCGCTTCCCTCATTTTCATCGAAGACTTAGCACAGAAAGTAGTAGCAGCAGTAGAACCACACCGCGATCGCTTGGATGTTTCCGTTGTCTTTCCCTCGATGCCAGAAGTAATGCGCCTGAGTAAAATGGGTAGCTTTTCTTTGGCACAGTTGGGTCAGTCAAAAAGTGCGATCGCTCAATTCATGCGGAAACGCAAAGAAAAATCAGGTGCGGGATTCCAAGATGGGATGTTAAAGCTTTTGCGAACACTGCCGCAAGTGCTGAAGTTTTTACCAATGGACAAGGCACAGGATGCCCGAAATTTCATGCTCAGTTTTCAGTATTGGCTAGGTGGTTCTCCAGAAAATCTGGAAAACTTCTTGCTGATGCTAGCTGATAAATATGTATTTAAAGGTTTAGAAAAACAGAATTTTGCACCTTCTACATACGAACAGCCTGTGGTTTATCCCGATCTAGGGATTTGGCATCCTTTGGCTCCCAATATGTTTGAAGATGTCAGAGAGTACCTCAATTGGTATACAGCTCGTAAGGATATTTCTAGCGATCTCAAAGATCCCCTAGCTCCTTGTGTCGGGTTAGTATTGCAACGCACCCACCTAGTTACAGGGGATGATGCCCATTATGTGGCAATGGTGCAGGAGTTGGAAGCATTAGGCGCGCGGGTATTACCTGTGTTTGCTGGTGGTTTGGACTTCTCCAAGCCTGTGGATGCTTTCTTCTACGAACCGACTACTAACATACAGTTGGTAGATGCAGTGATATCGCTGACTGGTTTTGCTTTAGTGGGTGGCCCAGCCAGACAAGACCATCCCAAGGCAATAGAGTCACTCAAACGCTTAAACCGTCCTTATATGGTGGCGCTACCCTTAGTATTCCAAACCACAGAAGAGTGGATGGATAGCGATTTAGGGTTACATCCAATTCAAGTAGCTTTGCAAATTGCAATTCCTGAATTGGATGGAGCAATTGAGCCGATTATATTATCGGGTAGAGATGGAACTACAGGGAAAGCGATCGCACTGCGCGATCGGGTTGAAGCGGTAGCCGAACGCGCCTTAAAATGGGCTAACCTCCGCCGCAAGCCGAAGCTAGATAAGAAAGTCGCTATCACCGTTTTCAGTTTCCCGCCAGATAAAGGTAACGTCGGAACCGCAGCTTACTTGGATGTATTCGGTTCCATCTACGAGGTGATGAAAGCCCTCAAAAATAACGGCTACGACTTACCAGAATTGCCAGAATCAGCCGAAGCGTTGATGCAAGAAGTCATCCATGACGCACAGGCGCAGTACAACAGCCCGGAACTGAACGTTGCTTACAAAATGTCAGTTCCTGAGTATGAGGCGCTGACTCCCTACTCTCAACGCCTAGAGGAAAACTGGGGGCCACCTCCCGGACATCTCAACAGCGATGGGCAAAATCTGCTAATTTATGGTAAGCAATTTGGTAATGTCTTCATCGGTGTCCAACCTACATTTGGTTACGAAGGCGATCCAATGCGGCTGTTGTTCTCCCGTTCAGCTAGTCCTCACCACGGTTTTGCTGCCTACTACACTTATTTAGAGCAAGTTTGGAAAGCTGACGCTGTACTGCATTTTGGTACACACGGTTCCTTGGAATTCATGCCAGGTAAACAGATGGGGATGTCTGGTGATTGTTATCCAGACAACTTGATTGGCTCAATTCCCAACTTGTATTACTACGCAGCTAATAATCCGAGTGAAGCGACAATTGCCAAACGTCGGAGTTATGCCGAAACAATTTCTTACTTGACACCTCCGGCAGAAAATGCTGGGTTATATAAAGGTTTGAAGGAACTTAGCGAATTAATTGCTTCCTACCAAACCTTAAAAGATAGCGGACGCGGTGTTTCCATTGTTAACAGCATCATGGATAAATGCCGGATCGTAAATCTGGATAAGGATATTCACCTGCCAGAAACCGATGCCAGAGATATGAGTGCCGAAGACCGGGATAATATTGTTGGCAACGTCTACCGCAAGTTGATGGAAATCGAGTCGCGGTTGTTGCCTTGTGGTTTGCACGTTATTGGGAAACCGCCAAGTGCAGAAGAAGCGATCGCAACTCTCGTCAACATTGCTAGTCTAGATCGTCAAGAAGAGGGACTTCAAGGTTTACCCGGAATTATCGCCAATAGCATTGGGCGTAACATTGACGATATTTATCAAAATAATGACAGAGGCATTTTAGAAGATGTCCAGTTATTGCAAGATATCACTTTGGCAACCCGTGCAGCAGTTACCGCCCTTGTCCAAGAGCAAATCGACGCGGAAGGACGAGTTTCTTTGGTTTCCCGGTTAAATTTCTTCAATATGGGCAAAAAAGAACCTTGGGTAGAAGCATTGCATAAAGCAGGTTATCCCAAAGTTGATGGCGCAGCCCTAAAACCCCTATTTGAGTATTTGGAATTCTGTCTCCAGCAAGTATGTGCCGACAACGAACTGGGAGCATTACTCAAAGGCTTAGAAGGTGAGTACGTCCTACCTGGCCCAGGTGGCGATCCCATCCGCAACCCAGATGTATTGCCCACGGGTAAGAATATCCATGCACTCGATCCGCAATCCATCCCCACAACAGCAGCAGTACAATCAGCCAAAATCGTTGTAGACAGGCTATTGGCACGTAATAAAGCTGAAAACGATGGAAAATGGCCAGAAACCATCGCCTGCGTCCTTTGGGGAACCGATAACATCAAAACTTACGGCGAATCCCTAGCGCAAATTATGTGGATGGTGGGCGTGCGTCCAGTTCCAGATGCCTTGGGACGGGTGAACAAGTTGGAATTGATACCTTTAGAAGAGTTGGGAAGACCCAGAATTGATGTGGTAATCAACTGTTCTGGTGTATTCCGCGACTTGTTCATCAACCAAATGAACCTGTTAGACCAAGGCGTGAAAATGGCGGCTGAGGCGGATGAACCCTTAGAAATGAACTTTGTTCGCAAACACGCTTTGCAACAAGCCCAAGATATGGGGATTAATCTGCGTCAAGCAGCGACGCGCGTCTTCTCCAATGCTTCTGGTTCCTACTCGTCAAATATTAACTTGGCGGTAGAAAACAGCACTTGGGATAGCGAAGCCGAGTTACAGGAAATGTACCTGAAACGCAAATCTTTCTCCTTCAATTCCGATAACCCCGGAATTATGGATGAATCCCGGCAGATTTTTGAAAGTACATTGAAAACTGCTGATGCAACTTTCCAAAATCTGGATTCTTCCGAGATTAGCTTAACGGACGTTTCCCACTACTTCGATTCCGATCCTACAAAGCTGGTGGCAAATCTGCGGGGTGATGGTAAAAAACCAGCATCTTATATTGCAGATACAACCACAGCTAACGCCCAAGTGCGGACATTATCAGAAACCGTGCGCTTGGATGCGCGTACCAAATTATTAAATCCCAAGTGGTACGAGGGGATGCTGAATCACGGTTACGAAGGAGTGCGTGAACTCTCCAAACGATTGGTAAATACAATGGGTTGGAGTGCGACAGCAGGCGCTGTGGATAACTGGATTTACGAAGATACTAACGAAACCTTCATCAAAGATGAAGAAATGCAGAAACGGTTGCTGAACCTTAATCCTCATTCTTTCCGCAAGGTTGTATCAACTTTGTTGGAAGTGAATGGACGCGGTTATTGGGAAACTAGCGAGGAGAATTTAGATCGTCTACGCGAGTTATACCAAGAAGTTGAAGACCGTATTGAAGGGATAGAGTAGGAAATAAGCAAAGTAGCCTATATTTCCTTATTTATATAGTTTAAAGACCCGTAGATAAATACAATGTATCTACGGGTTCTTGGTATAAATAATACTAAGTATAAATTTGGATATTTAAACTCTAAATTATAAAATGTTTGTACAAACAAAAGGAGCTAGAAATATTAAACCTTATTTACTGTTCTTGTTGATGAGAGTTTTAGATAATAAGCATATTTTTTAAATTGAGTTGATGTCAAACTTTTTATTTGGTAATTTAGTAAAATTTTTGTTTTGCTAATTCAGTCTAAAAAAAGTAAAAAACATCATTGTATGAGTTTGGACAAGCTTGACACTAAGCCTATTTTAGAGTAGAATTACATATTATATTATCAAAAAATTACCAGTTATGAAAATAGTCGTAGAGGATAAAGCCCTTCTACCTTTAGCATTAAAGGTAAAGCAAGGCATGGAAATACACAAATATATTCCTTTTAAAGACATGGATGTAACTGAATTAAAAAAATGGCTTAACTCATGTTACGATCTTCGCCCAGATATATTTCTGAAAGAACTAGCAAATTTTACTAATTTAATCAGACTAGAAAACTAAACTAGATTTAAAGATATTTAAAATATTGTTTGTTGCACGGTGCTAAACAGTACCGTGCATTTTTAATAAAAACTTGCTATGTTTGTACAAACAAAATAAATTTTTTGGAGGTAGTTAATGGCTTTAGTCATAGCTGGTATAAAAGGACGAATGGGTGATACCAACTTTTATCAAGCAACGATAAAAGCTCGTGACCTAGTGCAAGGAGTACGTGCAGCAAACGAACTCGATGAATGGACAACAATGAGCATTGAGGATCGATTGCAAAGAGAACCTGACCTTAAAAGAATTCAAGAGCAAATTGCTCCTTACATTGCTGAAGCGAAGGATCGTTTCTTCGGTTCTATGATTGTGCTGGTTTATAACGGAGAGATTTATTTTGATAGCATCAAAGAATGGGTAGATAAAAAAGCTCCGCGTGCTTACCAATCCGTGGCAGATAACATAGGTGTGATCACTATAGAGGGTGGCGCTCTGATTATGCTAGATGGTCAACATCGCCTTTTAGCTCTTGAAAAGGTGGTCAAAGGCGAGGTAATAGGAGAGTGCCGCGATCAAGTGCCAAATGATGATGTTTGTGTGATTTTTCTCCATCATGAAAGCAATGAAAAAACGCGGCGTATCTTCAATAAAGTTAACCGCTATGCCAAACCAACCAGTCGTGGTGACAATATTATCACCAGTGAAGATGACCGCAGCGCTATCATTGCCCGGAAATTACTAAGTGATGGTGCTCCACTAGGTGTAAGGGTCAAAGGTAGTAGTGATGTAATTGTTGAGTGGAAGAATAATACTATTGCAGTTCGCAGCACGAAGTTGACAACTATAAGTGTTGTCTACGAAACAGTAAAGCTTATTCTAAGCGATAATGGTGTGCCTAATGATACTACTTCTCGCCCTTCAGAAGAGGAACTAGAACAATATTATGAATATGTTGAAAAGTTCTGGAATAAAGTGCTTGAGGGGTTACAGGCTTACCAGAAGGCACTATCTGACAGCAGCAAAATTCCAGAAATGCGTAAGGATGACCACCCATACTCACTACTATTTAAGGCAGCTGCACAGATTGCTTTATTTAAAGGTCTGATCGCAGCAACACGTAAAAATCGTATAAGCCTTGAAGAAGCTGTGCGTCGGGCTGATAAAATTAACTGGGCTATGTCTTTACCTGTTTGGAAAAATGTGCTTGTAACTCCAGGGGGAACAATGGCTAGGGCACAACAAGCACAGAATTTAGGAGGTAAGCTGATTGCATACTTAATTGCATCTGACAAAATGACGGAAGAAGAAACTGCACAGATCCAACGAGAATATAGCAGCGCACATGGAGTAGACATTAATGATCCTGATGTTAAATTAATGCCTTTACCTAAACCTGTTATCGAGTTAGTAGAAGCTGTAGAACCTTTAGTATAAATGCAGGAATGGATTGAAACTGCTCAAGAACAAGCTCGTTCATTTCCTGAACCAAGCCAGCGTTTGATGTCTGCCTAATTGATGACAATATGAAGTGTGAGCGCTTACTCTTGCACAACAGGCGCTCGCATTGTTTTTAAGGTTTTTATGCAAAGCGATCGCCCACAATGCCATCATACAATCAGCGATCGCTTTATTTTTGAGGTTTTCTGTAAAGCGATACCTACGGTGAGCTACGCTAACGCACTCACTCTTGGACAACAGGCGATGTCTAACGACAAGCCGCTACGCGTCTACACTTTATTTTTGGGCGTTGCATAATTGCGGGATGATTTCGCAAGTTATAAAATCTCCCCCCCTGCTCCCGAAGCACCCCCTGCCTCCCCGCCTGCCTAAATTCATCCCTCTATTCTGCAACGCCTATTTTTGAGGTTTTCTGCAAAGGGTAGGCGTAGCCCGTCGTAGAAATCGCACTGTTGGGCATCAAAGCAGATGCAGCATTTGATTTGATGGACAAAATCTTGTCCGCTATATTTAAGGTGTACCAGTTGCTTCCTCACTCCAAGTTAATCAGTATGGATATCACAGCTACTTTGAACGAAATCGCAACTCTTAGTGTTGAAGATAGAATCCGTATTGTGCAGGCAATTTGGGATAGCATCGCAGCAGAGCAAGTTTACCCTGATTTAACCGATGCACAAAAGCAAGAGCTTGATCGTCGAACTGCTGACTATGATTCAAATCCAGACAATGTGCTGACTTGGGAGGAAATCAAAGCATCAATTAAGGGACAGCAATGAATTATGTCCTGGTATTTCGCCCAGAGGTTCGAGAAGAACTCAATGATGCACACAGTTGGTACGAGAGTCAGAAACCCGGTCTGGGTGATGAGTTTTTAGAGAGGATGATGTCTATGCCCAACTACTCTAAAAATGACATCATTTTGGTTTAGTATCCCTTTTGAGGTTTGTCCAGTTCAAAAGTTAGACCTGCTGTTGTTGTAAATGCACACATGTTTTTCAAGACATCTTAATTACACTCTTGACGAGCAAAACTGGAGCATTGCTAGAAGATGAGTTTGTCTTGTCTGAATGGTCAGCAGCAGGGCTAAAGTGCCTACAGCAGTCAAGAGAGGTTTATACACAGTGCATAAAAACTTAATTGTAAAAGTGATTGGCAAGTTAGCTGATGCTGAAGTGTTAGAGCAGTCTTTACGGTGTTGGTTGGGGTTGTGATAGTAGTCTATAGCAACATCGCAAAATTGAGAATTGAATGTTTATAAATAGCGATCGCTCATTTTTCTATACAGACGCTCTGCTACAGTGCAATCATAGAGTCCGCGATCGCTTTTGGAAATGTGGAAAGGTGCGTTAGCGTAGCTCACCGTAGATAGCGCCTATAGTGGTATTTTCGCCAAGGGATAGTTTGAAAGTAGCTCAGGAAAAGATCAGGGAATACATAGATAATGGTGTGCGTTTGGGTTGGTTAATTAATCGTAAATCTCGACAAGTAGAGATTTATCGGCAAGACCAAGAGGTAGAGGTATTGGAATCGCCTGTTACTTTGTCAGGAGAAGATGTTTTACAGGGGTTTATTTCAAACCTTGAGGCGATTTGGTAACTGACATAACCAATTTATTACAAACCAATAAAAGTAATTAATAAAACAGCGTGAGTATTATACCCAAAGAGATAAGTATAATTTGTGAGGACTTTAAATATAAAAAGACCAGCCTCCCACAGCTGGTCTAAAAAATATTTTTGCGTTGTCTTCTCAAGAGAGTTAAAACCCAATTACGCGTTCCTAAAATGCAACGGGCAACTTTTCTTAACAATATTGTAACAGCCAACACAGATTTTTCCAGAATATTCATCAAAAAAAGATATGGACAAAGCTTAAAAGCCTCTATCTATCAGGATAATTCAGCAGATTGCAAGGTATAGATGGCAGAGATAAAGGCAGATAAGGGAGAAAATTTTACCTTGTCTCCCTTATTCTTCTTATCCCCGCGTCAGTCTTAACCAATCGACTTCAACTTGACAGGCTACTGATGCTGGGAGCGATTTCTGCATCTGTTGGTGTTTCGCCCACGCGGAGGATTTTAGCCCCCAATTGCTGCAACTTGATATCAAGTCGATCGTAGCCGCGATCGAGGTGTTGTAAACCCTGAATTGTGGTTTGTCCTTCTGCCGCTAGTCCGGCGATGACTAAGGCTGCCGATGCTCGTAAGTCTGTACCTAATACTGGTGCGCCAGATAATTTTGGTACTCCCCGAACGAAAGCAGCATTGCCTTTGACACGAATATCTGCTCCCAAACGATTCAACTCTGAGGCATGACGCAAGCGATTTTCAAAGACGGATTCGTTAATTACGCTGTCGCCTTCTGCCACTGCTAGCAAAGCCATGAATGGTGCTTGCATATCTGTGGGGAAACCTGGATGGTATTGAGTTTCAATATCCGTTGCCTTAAGGGTTTCCGCTGGCAGAATGTGTAATTGGTTAGGCTTTTCATCAATTATTGTCACTCCAATATCCCGCAACTTGGCAATTACTGGGATGAGATGTTCTGGAGCCACTGGCGAGAGAAGAAGTTCTGAGCGGGTAATTGCTGCTGCTAGCAAAAACGTCCCAGCCTCAATGCGATCGGGAATAATGCTGTAGTCAACAGAATGCAACTTCGGGACTCCTTCGATAATAATTCTGCTAGTCCCCGCGCCCTTAATCTTCGCTCCCATCGCGTTACAGAAGTTAGCTAGATCGACTACTTCCGGTTCTCTGGCAGCATTTTCGATGATCGTTTCACCCTCTGCTAGGGTAGCCGCCATCATCAAATTTTCCGTAGCTCCAACGCTGGCAATGTCTAAGTAAATGTTCGCACCTTTTAATCTCCGGCTGCTGCCAGGGACGTAGGCATTACAAATGCCATGCTCAATTTGTACTTCTGCTCCCATTGCTTGCAGTCCTCGAACATGCAAGTCAACTGGTCTTGCCCCAATCGCACAACCGCCTGGTAACGGCATCTGTGCTACTCCCAGTCTTGCCAGAATGGCTCCAATGGCGAAAAAACTCGCTCTCAACTGGGTAACTAATTCGTAGGGAGCTTTTGATGTTTTAATGTCGCTGGCATTGATGTCTAAAATGTCACCTTGCCGGGTTAATTGCACACCCAAAGCCGATAACACCTGACCCATCCGCTCTACGTCCGCTAACAAAGGGACATTACGGATACGACAATCGCCCGGACACAGCAAGGCTCCAGCCATGATTACCAGTGCTGAATTTTTTGCCCCGCTAATTTTTACATGACCCCGCAAAGGATGCCCACCCCAAATTTGCAAGACTGAGGAGTCTGCTTCTGGAGTAATTTTGGCATCTGGTAAGATGGTAGAAGGATTAATAAGCTTACCTCCAAAAGTAATACGTATTTTATATGTTTGAAGTTGGTTTTGATTCTACAGTAAAGATTCAAAATGTCCACGTTTTAAAGCACTGTTTGGTATAAAAAAAATTTTTTTTTGGTGAAAATGCAGGCTGTAAACAAGCAATAGCAGGCTTTTTGAGATTTTTAAAAAATTTAAAAAAATAATCAATCAGCAGTAGTTTTAAGCAAAATTAAATACTCAGTAAAATAACTTAAGTATTCTCTAAAAATCAATGCTGTACTGTCGAGTTAATATTTTGATTCGACCTTGTACCTGAAAAACACGTTTCCAGTTAGAAACTTTTAAGTAGGCATTATGCTTTTACTTGACAAAGGTAAAACATAACGCAATAATAAGAAATTGTCGATAAGCACAAATGCCAGCGGAACTGGCGGAATGGCAGACGCGCTAGATTCAGGTTCTAGTGCCGCAAGGCTTCCGGGTTCAAGTCCCGGGTTCCGCATACTATCTAAGTTAGGAGTTATAAGTTAATAGTTATAAGTTGAAAAACAACTAAATTAACTTCTAACTATTAATTTCTAACTCTTAACTTTTTGATGTTGACCAGTTTACAGAATTCCCTAGTCAAACAAATTCGCAAGCTGCACTCCACCAAGGAGAGGCATAAGCAACAGTTATTTTTACTAGAAGGGACGCACTTGTTAGAAGAAGCTTGTGCGGTCAATTACCCACTAGAAACAGTGTGTTGTACCCCAGATTGGCAAATCGCCCATCCTTTGCTGTGGGAAGAAGCTTGTAGCCGATGCGATCGCGCCGAAATTGTCAGTAGAGAAGTTTTGGATGCGATCGCTACCACAGTCCAACCGGATGGTGTGGTGGCAACGGCAAAACGAAGCCAACGCCAAACTCAACTACCATTGACTGGTTTAGTGCTAGCTTTAGAGACGATACAAGATCCCGGCAACCTGGGTACGATGATTCGCACCGCCGCCGCCGCGGGAGCATCAGGGTTGTGGGTCAGTGGAGATAGTGTAGATTTAGATAGTCCTAAAGTTCTACGTGCTTCCGCAGGGCAATGGTTTCGCCTCGCAACAGCCGTAACCGAAGATTTAAAAGCGACAGTCCAACAAAGTCAGCAGGCAGGAATGCAGGTAGTGGCAACCTTACCCAATGCGACTTTAACTTATTGGGAAGTGGACTGGCGAAAACCCAGTATGATTTTACTGGGAAATGAAGGTGCTGGATTGTCAGCAGATTTAGCAGCGATCGCAGACCACCAAGTCAGAATTCCTTTGAGTCCTGGAGTGGAATCCTTGAATGTGGCGATCGCAGCCGCTTTAATGTTGTACGAAGCTCAACGGCAACTGATTTGTCAGGAATAAATTTTAACTTTTTACCCCAATTGGGTTTTTGTTATTTCTTCAAGATATTGTTCAATATCAGCAACTGCGTCCTCAAGAGCCGCTAAATCAATATCTATCAAGTCTCGATCGAGTTCGACTTCAGTAAAATTACTAGTATGCAGTTGGGGAATATCTTCTTCCTCAGTCGAACTTTCTTGCAAGATATCCTCCAACTGTTCGAGGGATTCTTGAAACACTCGATCGACAGCACGCCGCTGTTCTGGCTGATTTTGCTCCATAATATTAACTTGAAAATCCTGATTTACTGACTTAATTTTGATTCTAGTTCCTACAGATTTAAATTTTGCACTTATAACATCATAGTTGTGTGCTGTATCAACTTTAGCAGTGGTTATGAAGAATATCGATAGCTGTCTCCAATTAACAGCAGGCAGATCGCGGAGCGTGTCTTAGACAAGGCAGAAGGCAGAAGGCAGAAGGAAAAAATTATGATTGATTACTTTAGTTGTGGGTCATTACCCTGTTTAAAAAAAAGATATGGTACGAGCATCAAGTGCCGTGAGATATAAAATAAGTCCAATGCTTTTAAACATAGGTTACTCTTGCTTCCTGAACGCGATCGCTACAGGTACACTAAATCAAGTTTGGCTACGTTTAGGTAAGTTTTATAAAACAGGTCTAATACTTAATTTGATAGACTATCCTAAATTTGAAATTATAAAAACTGGTAGCTCAGGGCTGATAACTAATTATGAGTGAAGCCTTATTCTGTATCGAAAATCTGCAAGTTGCCTATCCTGGGCGAAGTGGAGAAAAAACAAGCTGGGCGGTTGATGATGTATCTTTCACCTTGAAACCTGGTGAAAGAATGGGATTGGTGGGAGAGTCAGGTTGTGGTAAATCAACTATCGGACGGGCAGTAATGCGTTTACTACCATCCTCTAGCCGGATTGAGGGACGGGTGACATTTCAAGGACAGTCCGTGTTTGACTTGACACCTAATCAGTTACGGAAATTTCGGGGAGAAGCGATCGCCTTAATTTTTCAAGATCCCATGACACGCCTCGATCCTTTGATGACCATTGGTAAGCATTGTATCGAAACCCTCCAGGCGCACTCACCAGAATTATCAACGCGGGAAGCTAAAGAAAAAGCACTTGCTACCTTGGCAAAAGTGAATATTCCAGTCAGTCGTTGGAATCAGTATCCTCATGAGTTTAGCGGTGGAATGCGACAACGGGTAGCGATCGCTTTAGCTTTACTCCTCAACCCCAAGTTTATTGTTGCTGACGAACCCACTACCAGTTTAGATGTCACTGTTTCCGCGCAGATATTGCAAGAATTAACTCGCCTGTGCGGTGAAGAAAATATGGGATTGCTGCTGATTTCTCACGATTTAGCAATGGTGGCTGAGTACTGCGATCGCATTGGCGTGATGTACAACGGTAAGATGGTCGAAATGGGTTCTACAGAAACCGTATTTAGGCAACCTCAACATGAATACACGCGATCGCTCTTAAAAGCAGCATTACATATTCAAGCAGTAACTGATAGTGGAGAATTGATAATTGCCAATGACGAAGAAAAGCAATTACCGATTATTAATCAGAAATCTCCAATTTTGAGTGTTACAGAACTCAAGCAACACTACACTATAGAACCTAACTTTATCGAACGACTGCTTAACACACAAACGCAGACAATTAAAGCAGTAGATGGAATCAACCTGGATCTTTATTCAGGAGAAATTCTCGGCTTAGTCGGAGAATCAGGTTGTGGTAAAAGCACACTATCACGAACAATATTGCAACTAATTCGTCCCACTAGTGGTAAAGTTGAGTTTTTAGGACAGGATTTAACTAAACTATCGCCTCAAGAAATTCGTTCCTCGCGGCGACAAATACAAATGGTTTTTCAAGACCCTCATGCTTGTCTCAATCCAGCAATGACAGTGGGACAAAGTATTGCAGATCCTTTATTTATCCACAATTTAGCCAATCCTGCCAAAGCAAAAGAACAGGTTTTGTGGATGCTAAATAAAGTTGGCTTAACACCGCCAGAAGTGTATTATGAGCGTTATCCATCGGATTTGTCTGGTGGGCAACAGCAAAGAGTAGCGATCGCTCGTGCTTTGATTACTCACCCGAAACTCTTAATCTGCGATGAACCAGTGAGTATGTTAGACGCCAGCGTTCAGTCGCAGGTGCTAGATTTGATGTTGCAATTAAAGGAAGAATTTGAGTTAACTTATCTATTCATCACTCACGATCTTTGGTTAGCTCGATTTTTGTGCGATCGGATTGCCGTAATGAATGGTGGTAAAATTGTCGAACTTGGTCTGACAAAAAATATTTTTGCCAATCCTCAGCACCCTTATACCAAAACTTTACTAGCTGCTGCTCCCTTACTAGCACGCGCTTAACTAAAAGACTTTCAGTAAAAAAACACTCCATCGTAGTAAGGGCGCAAAGGTTTACGCCCTTAGAAATCTACAAATAATTTGGGATAATTTATTTTTTGCAAGTCCCTAAATAAAATCAGAAGTTAGAAGTTTTAAACTCCTAGTTCCTCACTCCTAACTCCTAACTATCTTCCCTTCCTTCAACTAATCTAGTTGGTTCTCCAGTCGAATTATAAAGTTCAACGAATCTTTTAAATAGCAATGCAGTCTCGTGATTTGAAGTTTTACTTAAGTTGAATAAACGCCCTATATTTTTTTCAGCTAAAGCTCTTAAATACGGCAAATCTTCAAATAGAGTCAAGCAAGAAGCAAAATGCAATATTATTTGTAATAATGGCTTTGGCCAGTCTAAGTCACTATAAATATCTATAAAAAATTGATGTTCTGAGTCATTTAACGGGAAAGCATGAAATATAACAATTATTCTTTTGTTATTGTAAACTGGGATACTTAGTTCAACAGTGTAAGGGCTGTGTAATATTAAATCCACCTCTACAATAGGTTGTCGCCAAATTCTCAAAGGATTAGCTGGTGAGTCTAATATTGTTTGAAATTTAATTATCCCACCAGTATTTGTGGGCTGAAAGTGGCTAATTTGAAAAATTTTTAGGTTATTAAGGCTAAATTTATGAACTGTTTCCAAATGCTTTAAGCTCAATAGATGATAAATTTGGCAAATATAAGGAAACGGTAAAATATACTCCTGGCTTATCATGTGGAGCTTTTTTATTTGAAGCTTATTAGCTTGAGTGCGATCCAGATATTCTTGATACTGGTTGGGGTCTAAATCATTACTATTGAAGCTTTCTTCCGGTTTTAGATATAACCAACTCACAAAAAAGAAAGAGGCTGTAAATAGCTGAAATATTTCTATAGGAGATAAATAACCATCGGCAAATGCGGCTATACTTCTATCTGTTATCCCAAAAAGCCAAGATGGAATCCCAAAAGCCCAAATACTATTTTTTATTTGGTCTATAAAAAGTGCTATCTCAACAACTTTTGAAACATTAGTATTTTGATTGATACTAAATTTATTATTAATATTCAAACAATTATTAGACATAGTAATTTTTACTTAAATATTTGATTAATTTATATTAATTCTAAAGATCAATATATGAGATCAACCTCTATCTTTAGCTATATATGTAAGTTGTATTTATTAAAGTAAATTGAAACCCAGCTTTTATTAGGATAACGACATACAATTTGTTGTTATGTAAAATTCTAAAATATCTCTGTATTCACTCAGGATAGAATTATTTGTAATTTATGCTGTTAAAGGAATTGAGGTATTATTTTCTTATAGAAAGCTTGGAGTAAAAAGCGGTATATAAATATTCAGATAAAAATTTTATTTGTTCTGGTATGATAAATTTCTCTATTTCTCTGGGATGAATACTGAATCATGCTTTAGAAATAAAAAGTTAGAACTTAAAAAGTTTTTCTGTTAAATAAAATACATGAAGTTGGGTGTTGTAATTTTGCTCTAGTTATAACAGCTGTGGTGGCTTTTATAGTGGCGCATTGCATACTTGGTACTAGGGCTAGCCATTATCTTATCTAAGGTAGACTATCCCTATCTGACAAAGTATCTGTGACAATTACGATAGAAACCGTAGAATTGCTACTATTAACACTGTATTATTCTTAAATATTTTCTGAAGATTTTTTTCTGAGACGGTAGCAATGACCATTCGCCATGCGACTGAAACTGACTTGCCAGCAATAGTGGCAATTTACAACACTGCAATTCCTAGCCGCATGGCAACCGCTGACTTAGAACCAGTATCTGTGGAAAGTCGCCTTGCTTGGTTTAAAGGGCGATCGCCTTCACAACGCCCACTTTGGGTAATCGAAGTAGAAGGAGTAATTGCTGGATGGCTTAGTTTCCAATCCTTTTATGGGCGACCTGCTTATAGTAAAACTGCCGAAATTAGTATTTATATCGCCCCTAGCTTTCATCGGTGTGGTTTGGGACGACAACTCTTAGCACAAGCAATTAGCGAAAGTCCTAGTTTGGGTATAAAGAGCCTAGTATGCTTCATTTTTGCCCACAATCAGCCCAGTTTAAAACTCTTTGAGACATTTGGTTTTCAACGCTGGGGACATTTGCCTAAAATTGCCGAACTTGATAGCGTTGAACGGGACTTAGTAATCATGGGGCTGCAAATTAGTAAACCTGTTGTTTAAAGCGATCGCTATTTTCTGAGACTTGTAAATTAAGTTTGGTAACAAATGATCTGAATTTATTGCCCGTAACCATTGCCATGATTCTCAGGTAATTCTTAGATAATTAGTAAGCGATCGCTTTTTTCTCATTTTTTCTAATTTCAGATTGTAGTCTAACCAAAATCCACTATTTTCAACTGTGTCTACAAACTAGTTGATTGAACTCGCTATCACATTACAAGAAAGATATTGTGTTAGGCTTTGAGCCTCCAAAAATGCCAGGACTTAAGCAATTGGCACAGTGCGATCGCTAGCCAGTAGTACATAGGACTTGCTGAAAAAGTAACAAAAAGCCTTGTGCTTTTAAATCTCCTGATTCATTGAGGAGCTTCATAGAGAAATAAAGCAACTAACTGGCATTGAATCATCTCAATGCCGTCAAGCCCGTCTTCATAGAAATCATATTGCTTGAGTTATCTTAGTTTGGCTAAGACTGAAAAGTTTAGCTTATCAAACAGGTAAAACTATTTACAAGCTCAAGTACAATTTGCTTTCTAATTATTTAATTGAGCAACTAAAACGTCCAGATATTGCGATGTCTTCTGTGTAGTTTTTGGGTGCTCGGTGCGCTTCGCACACCATTGCTTGTGCCAGTTGCATAAGTCCTGAATGCGACATTACAATGACTTTGCAGTAGGATGATTTGCCTCTTTCTATTTAAAGTACAATCTTCATACTTAAATCTAACCACTTCGATTGAGTAATCGGCGCGCTGCTAGAAATATAGTCAACACCAGTTTCCGCCACAGCGCGAATCGTTTCCAAAGTCACATTCCCCGAAGCTTCAATTTTTACCTGACTCTCCTGTTGGTGAATCAACTCTACCGCCTGACGCATTATATCCAAAGGCATATTGTCTAGCATAATAATGTCAGCCTTGTGCTGCAAAGCTTCTTTCACTTGCTCTAAACTTTCAGTCTCTACCTCTATAGTCAAGGGATAAGGAATCTGAGAACGAATACGGGTAACAGCTTCTCCAATTCCGCCAGCCGCCGCAATGTGATTATCCTTAATCATCACCGCATCATCCAACCCCATGCGGTGATTAATTGCCCCACCCAAAGCAGTCGCGTACTTTTCTAACAGTCTTAGCCCTGGCGTAGTTTTACGCGTATCCACCAACTGAGCAGGTAAATCACCAATTTTCTCTACATATATATTAGTCAGCGTCGCAATTCCACTTAACCGCATAGCCAAGTTGAGTGCGACTCGTTCCCCCATCAGCAGCGCATCCAGCGAACCATGAATTTCAGCTACCACCTGTCCCGGCTCACACCATGCACCTTCAGCCGCAACCGCCACAAAGCTAACTTTTTCATTCAAAATCTGAAACACCCTAGCTGCAACTGGTAAGCCAGCAATTATCCCTGAAGCTTTAGCCATCCATTTAGCAGAGCCTAGGGTCACATCTTCTACTAGTAGAGTATTTGTAGTGCGATCGCCCCTACCAATATCCTCCAATAACCAGCTACGCAAAAGAGGATCTAAAACCAGCCAGGGAGGCAAAACAGCAGAATTGCTCACAAATTTATTGTTTTCTTAGAGACTTCCAGCAATACTATAGCCTAAAACTCTTGCCATCCAAGGCTTTGATAGTGATGCCGAAGCCATCCAAAAATATTTTGGGAAAAATAGTTGACACAAAGAATTAGGTTCGTTATATTGAATA